>CACZQX010000262.1 GCA_902783445.1 uncultured Lachnospiraceae bacterium | reverse complement strand
TGACAGCAGCTTGCGGTTCGCTACACTTGGCGGTAAATACCCGTGGCGGGACTTTCACCCGCTAGAATTGTGCCATGCCCGGCACACTACATAAACCGGCGATGTATGCACCGAATGGCGCGAACATCGCCGGTTTTTCCTAAAGCTGTCTGCCGTTGTTGCTTCATGTTTTACCCTTTTTCGGTAAACATGGTCACGTAAAGTAATCTGTTGATGTCCTACACCGCTGGCCATTTTTCGGGATAGTTATATAGTCATGAACCCGAAACACTTTTACAGTCATATGCATATGAAGTGTTCATTTTTCTGCGAGGACTTGACTTTTTCTTTTCGGTAGATTATAGTTGGGATGTGGTTTGACAGAAGTTCTATCAAAATGGGAAAATGTAAAGGGAAATTATACACAATAGAGGCGAATAGAAAGAAGGGACTCCAGTGAAAATTCTTCACATCTCAGATATTCATATGGATAAAACCAATAATTCTCGAATTGCATACAAAATAAAGAATGCTTTAGAAGAACATTCTGGGAAATATAATAATCTGTTAAAACCAGATGTTTTAGTTGTAACTGGTGATTTCACGTGTTCTTCAGAACCTCTTGAATTTCAAAATGCATTACAACAATTACATGAAATAAAATCATCACTCGAAATAAAGCACTTCGTTATATGCCCAGGCAATCATGACATATCCTGGAAAGATGATGCTATCGATGGTGATAAAAAAGGGAATTTTAAATTTGTGAACTACAAAAATTTCGTTTCATCATGCAAAGATGAAGGGATTTTAGAGAGTAATACTTCTTATACAAGTAAAGAACTTAACCAGTTGATGGCTAAGCGTTTTATGAGTTATTCATATACTGAGGATGATCAGTATGCAGTTTTGATTATTGGCATGAATACTGATGAGATGGAATCCGAAAAAAGAGCAGGCCAAGGCTATTTCGGCCAAGATCAGTTTGATATATGTAAACGCTTAATTGATACATTTAAGAAACGCCTCAAAATGAAAAAGCTTGTGGTTATTACTGCTTTTCATCACCATGTTTTACCTGTAGCTTCTGTCGAAAGAGATACTATTGAAGAACCACCGAAGTTTTCTTTGACAATTGATGCAAGAAGAGCACTCGATTTTTTCCAGACAAACAAAGTTGATTTGGTTATTCATGGGCATCAGCATCAGCCTTCATTAGTTAGCTGGAGAAATTCGACAAAACAAGGAAATCTGCATATAGTTCATGTTTCTTCTGTAGGGAGCATGACAGATAAACGGGAAAAACTATCTGAAAGTAACCGTAATAATTTTGCCATATACGATATCAATCATGAACGCATTAAGGTATATTATTATCAAAATAGCGACGATGATTGGGATATTATGGAAGTAACTCAAAACTCACCGTTTCAAATTAGGCTTTCTCAGTCCCCACGAATAAGCCATGAACGAATAATGAATTATGTAAATCAAAATGATAGATGGATAAAAAAGGCTGACAAAATGGGGCCTTTGTCAATTAAGGAACTTGTTACGAATTTGATTTATAATATTGATAGTGATGGTTCCGTACCATATGAGATAAATAATTATAGCCGATATCGAACTTCATGCTTAGCTACCGTTTTAGAATGCTTGTATGATATACAGTTACTGCCCTTAGAAGATGTTAAAATAATGCAGAATAAATTATTTAAACTTAAGGATGAATTCATTCCAAAAGATAAAAAAATTGATGATATAATTGAAAAAAACAATGAAGATAAACCTGCATGGGGTATAGATGAAGCCCCCTCTGTTTGGACAACAAGCAAAGCTTTGTCAGCATTAGCCTTGACAAATTATATCCCTTGTTCAGAGGAAGACAAAAGAGCGTTAGAAGAATCAGTCATATGGCTTAGCAATCAAGCATATGATAATCTTGCCCAAAGTGGAATTGGGTGGGGTTATCAAAAATATGAAAAGAGCGAAGCTTGTTCGCCAAATGTGCCAATGTCTGCTTTAGCAATAAAGGCATTGTGTTTGTGTCTTAATCATCAGTATGTTTCCGGTAATAACAGACAAAAGATTCTGTCCGCAATAAAAAAAGGTATAACGTATTTGGATGCAAATAAAGAAGAAGATGCTACTAAATGTGTATGGAAATATTTAAACGCTGAAAATATAAGTGTTTCCATATGGGCTCTCGAAGCGTGGAAACTATCTACCACCCTAATCGAAGATGAGTTTTATTACAACACTTATCACAGAATTAGAGAAAAGACATTGAAATATGCAATCGACAATTTGCCCAAAGAAGATGATGATAATAATCTTACGGAGTGCTTTTTTCAGGCGACAAAAGAACAAGGATTAAAATATAAAAATAATATGAAATCCGATAAAAATTTCTTTTCGTTCACTCCTTTTATTGTATCCTACCTTATTAGAGAAAATAATGATTATGTAAATAATGAAAATGTCATCTCAGTTGTAAAATGGATCGTTGCTCATAGAAATGATTCTTGGTTAATTCCTCAAGACTATAATAGTAACAAACCATGTACTATAACCGTTGCGATGGCGATTAATGTAATTGTTAATTGGTTGCAGCAACAATCCACGATGATGCTTGATAAGAGAATTCAAGATTTGTTGGACTTTGACTTCAAAAAAAATGAGGCGGAGGTAAGTGAAAAATGAACGATGTTGCTTCAAACCTCAAACAACAGCGAACACTCAGAATTGTTCTGACCAATCAGTGTAATGGTAAGTGCTTTTTTTGCCATCATGAAGGCGAAACCTATGATGGCAAAAATATAATGCCATATTCTATGATAGAAAATCATATTATACCTGCAATAAGAGACATTGGAATTAGTAAAGTTACACTGACAGGAGGGGAACCTTCAACTTATCCACATTTACTACAAACTGCTAAAGGAATTCGGGAAAAATGTGGTGACATTGATCTTCATTTAACTACAAATGGTCTTAATTTGGATCGCATTTCATCAATTTTGTCATATTTGGATAAGATAACTTTTTCTGTATCTTCATTAGATGAAAGAGTATATTTTAATTATACGTGCATTAACCCTTACTCAATAATAGAAAGAATGAAGCATGAAAGGGTTAAAAAGAAAGCAATCTCTATTGTTATAACCAAACAAAACGAAAGAGAACTCATAAGACTAATTGATTTGTTTACTCTAAATGGATATGATATAAAACTGCAATTTGTAATACCGCCTATCTACGATGAGAATGAATGGAAAGAATCCATGCTTCAAATGCTATTTGCGAAGTATGGAATATTTTCAATTAACCTATGTACGGCTCCGCCTATACTTTATAAAATTCTTCCATCAGGAAATGAAATTAGAATAAAATTAGCATCACTTAATCAGTGGTACGCTAACCATATATATTCGTGTTTATTATGTAAAGGTTGTCAAAAAAAGTTAAGTTGTGTAGAGCAAGCTTGTGCGATTCGGGTATATCCTGACGGTTCTGTTTCTCCTTGTCTTGACAAATTCATTGCTTTTTCTTCGTCAAATGCATATCAAAATATTATTGATGCTTATAATCGCTTAGGGGAATAAAATACTTTTTCAGTTGACACTAACGTATGTTTCCAAAGTCATACTCACACGAATTGTTTAGGAAGTATACGAATACAGGCCAAATGAGCAAAGGTTAGAAAACGGTCAAGCCAGCTTACACATTCGGGAGGACATAGGAAAAAACGTTGCCATGATCGCGTAGAATATGCTGGAGAGGAAAAAAGAAAAATTGATAACCCGGCGATATAAGCACCGCATGGCGCGTATATCGTCGGGTTATGCCTAAAGCTGTCTGCTGATGCTGCTTCTTGTCTTACCCTTCTTAACGAAAGCATCTCATTGA
>CACZQX010000261.1 GCA_902783445.1 uncultured Lachnospiraceae bacterium | reverse complement strand
TTCCCTTCACAGAACCGACTGTATCAATGTCATGAACTTGAATGAATTTGACAGAGCTCGCCTTATTGAAGCCGAATGGCAAAAACCGGATAAGGAAAGCAAGAACGAGCGTTACATGACGGAAATTTCCATCTATGCAAACAATCGTATCGGTTTGCTGGTTGATATCTCAAAGATTATGACAGAGCGCGATTTGGACGTTGCAAGCCTTAACAGCCGTACCAACAAACAAGGCAGAGCAACCATCACCATGGGCTTCCAGATATCGACGGTTGAGGAACTCAACAAGCTTATAGAGAAACTCAGAACAATCGACGGAGTAATAGATATACAAAGAAATGCAGGCTAAAACTTGCTTAAGTAAAAGCTTTTTGAATGCATTTTAAGATATTTAATAAAATAGGAGAAAGCGCAAAAAGATGATGAGAATAAAAACAATGAGACTCGGTCCCATTATGACCAATGTTTATTTAATATTCGACGATGAAAAGAAGGAAGCGATAATTGTGGATCCTGCGGAAAATGCAGAATATATCGCCGACAGAATTTCCGAAAACGGACTTACTCCCGTGGCAATATTTTTAACTCACGGTCACGGCGACCATATCGGCGCGGTTAACGGCCTTGTTAAAAAATACGGAGTGAAAGTTTATGCTCACAAAGACGAGGCGCAAATGCTGGGTAATCCGGCATTTAATCTTTCAAACGACTTCGGTAACGGCGTGGCAATAAAGCCCGACGTGCTTTTAAATGACGGCGATGAGCTTGATATCGCGGGCTTTAAAATAAAAGCCATTCACACACCGGGACATACACCTGGGGGATGCTGCTACTATTTTAAAGATGAAAAGGTGTTAATGTCCGGAGATACCATGTTTTGCTGCTCTTACGGAAGAACCGATTTCCCGGGAGGAAGCGCAAAACAGCTTGCGGAGTCTCTTCGTAAACTTCTTACACTTCCCGATGATGTGCAGGTTTATCCGGGACACGATTCTCAGACATGCATCGGCGACGAAAGAAAATGGTATTAGAAAGCAAAGGATTCTTAAAACATGAATACTGCAGTTAATATAAATATTATCCTGAATAAGGATAAATATTCTTATGATATATTGCCGCTCTTTAAATCTTTTTATCCCGATGTGAATGTAAATATGATGGTGATGGCAAATGAAAACGGCAATTTAGAACTTGCGGATGAGCTGTCATCCAAGATGAAAAACGCCGCAAGTCTTTCGACGGGAGACGGCCGACTTGTAAACGTATTTATTGATTTTAACCATAAAAACGAAGAATCGGAAGAGATAACAATCTATTCTGATTCTTTATTAGCGTGGGAAAAAGGCGATGTATGTGGCTACGAGCCGAGACAGGAAAAGATTGTCATAAGCTCTGACTCGGAAGATTTATCGGATGAGGAAATAACAATAGATTATGAAGAAACTGCCGACAGAAATGAGATATTAAAAAACAGACATATAAAAAACGAGCTTAAAAAGCTGATTTATGGCTATTTATCGGACATTACGGGTCGCAAACTTCCTTGGGGAACTTTGTCGGGAATTCGTCCCGCAAAAATCGCTTCCGACATGTTAAAAAAAGGCATGAAGGTTAATGACATTTACGAGGAAATGAAAGATACATATCTCATATCCGATGAAAAATTCGACCTTGCCATGAATGTGGCATTAAACGAAGAAAACATGCTAAAAGATATAGATAAGGACTTGCTTTTTGACAACGAAGCCGAGGAAAAGCCGCAAAAAGGCTACAGCCTTTATGTGTCCATACCATTTTGCCCAAGTATTTGCAGCTATTGCACTTTTTCATCTACGCCTATCGACGGCGAAAGCGTAATAAGCGGCGAGAGGGTAAAAAACAGGGACTTGCTAAAAGATTATTTAAAAGCCCTCTATAAAGAAATCGAGGAAATGGGAAAAGTCCTTAAAGATAAGACGCTTTTAAGCGTTTATATCGGCGGCGGAACACCAAGTGTCTTAAGCGATGCGCAGTTAGACGAGCTGATAGCTATGTTAAAACTAAACTTTGATTTCTCGAAAGTGAAGGAATTTAGCCTTGAATGCGGCCGTCCGGACACCATTACATTTGAAAAGTTGAAGGTCCTTAAAAACCACGGCGTTGGCAGGATTTCCATAAATCCGCAAACAATGAACGAAAAGACACTTAAGGCAATAGGAAGAAAACACACGGTAGAGCAGGTAAACGAAGCATTTCTTCTTGCCAGAGAATGCGGCTTTGACAATATAAACATGGACTTTATAGTGGGACTTCCGGGGGAAAGTGCAAAGGATGTGCAAAATTCCATGAATGCCGCACTGATGCTGGCACCGGATTCTTTGACGGTGCATTCGCTTGCATTAAAACGTGCATCCAGGATGAATATAGGCGATTTAAGCGAAGATGAAGCAGGGGCTTTGGTAGAAAATGCCGATGGTGCCACGGATTCTATGGCAACAAGCGGCATCAACAATCAAGAAATCATGGACATTGTAGCCGACAGCGCAAAAATGCTTGAAATGGAGCCATATTACATGTATCGCCAAAAGAATATGGCCGGAAACATGGAAAATGTAGGCTATGCCGTAGGAGGCAAGGAATGTCTATACAACGTGCTTATTATGGAAGATTTGCAGTGGATAGTAGCACTTGGCGCCGGTGGCATCTCAAAAGCACTACATCCCCACGGCAAAGTCCTTCGAGCACCGAACGTAAAAGAAATACCGGTCTACATCGATCGCATCGACGAAATGATTGAACGTAAGAAATCTTTATGGTAATATAATAAGTTGTTAATGAAATGAACAGTTAGATAGGAGATAACAATGGCACTTGTAAAGAAGCCGGTTACCGGCATGAAAGATATATTACCTGCGGAAATGGAAATTCGCGACTACGTAA
>CACZQX010000260.1 GCA_902783445.1 uncultured Lachnospiraceae bacterium | reverse complement strand
TCATAACTGGGGAGATTTCTTATGTAATTCATATCAAAAATCGCATACCGGAAGTATTTATTTAATATCGAGATTAGCAGATTTATCTTATTCAGATGGACAGATGCCTTTTCATCCGGGAAGTAGCTATATTCCGGATAGCTATATGAAGAAAGTCGTTAAAACAAGAAACTATTATACGCACTATGATGATAGTCTTATATTCGATATATTTAGTAGAGAAAAGGATTACCATGGGTGACCGAGGAATTAAAATGTTTGCTGGAGTATCACATTTTAAAGCTTTATTGGATTTGATGAGAATGAGAACTGTAGAGCCTTGTTGAAAAAAATCGATGATATTAAGAAAAATTATAATATGAGGACGAAGACAATTGAACTTGATCAAAGCTTGTTCGCAAGGGGAGAGATTGACCAATAAGCGTCTGGACAAATAGGCTTGCCTCTCCCAACATAAACATGCAGCGCAACATCTGATTGTTGGCGTTATTTTCTCACTTATCAATTATAGTTTAAGGACAACTGACTTTATCGGTATTACGTCCTTGAACATGAATACTAACACTATTTAATTAAGAAGGATAATGATGACTTTTAAAGAATTTGAAAAAGCGGTTCGAAATTTTGACAGTTATCTTGGCGATGAATTTAGCAACTATGTTAGAGAATGTATAAACGGTGAAGGAGAAGGCAATGAGTTATTTGATGATCCGGTTATATTTGAATGTTGTGAAAAAGCCAGGAAAAATCATATGCCTCAGCTCAGGGGTAGAGCTGGATTATGCTTATTCGTAATGAATTGTGATTATCAGTTTGACGAAGAGCAGATTGAGAATTATAAAAAAACAAATGGTGCTAAGCTGAATTTTAAAGTACCGAGGAAACTGAATAAAGGTAGTGTTTTTTATGTCGGAAGTAATAATAGTTCAATATATGTAAGAATTGGACAACATATAAATTGGACATCGGATTCGCTCTCGCTTTTTTCTAATTATCGATATTTTATGTGCGAACGATTGACGATTATAGGATTGCCAATCAAAAAGAATGTTGCTGAACTGTTATATAATAACGAAATGATGAAGGCTTTCTTATTACTTGCTGAAAACAGTTTACATAAGCATTGGAAGCCTCATGCAGGGACAGCTAGATAAGGGCTTGGAACATTGTTGCCTGTCACAGTGAACAAAAAGAATAGTGCATATGGGTGAATAAAATGTGTTTTTTATACTTAACATAAAAGAGGATATGTTTGTGCTATAATTTAATTATTATATTGGGAGGGTTAAATCAATGAGAATATCGGACATTATTTTTTGCCTGAAAGCGACGAATAGCGTTGAAACAGGCGTTAATGCAGATAGAATCGTGAATGTTTTAAATCCTGACTATATTCCAGGGTTGTTTACGTTTTCAATTATTGTTATGATTTTAGACTATGATGTCACACAGACACATTCGTTGTCATTGAAATTGTCAAGCCCATCTGGCGAACAAGTTGTAATGTTGGATACAATGGTTCCAAGTATAGCCGGTGAACCTTCGAATTTACCAAAAGAGTACCAAGGAATCACTTTTGCGATTGATTGCAATAATGCAAATTTTAAGTCATCGGGGCTATATAAACTAACCGTTACTGTAGATGGATCAACACTTGGAGAAAAGGAAATATTTGTAAAAGGGAAAAATGAGTAATGAGTACTAATATTTCATATACAGCAAATACTAGCTTTGTAGGAGCAAATACAGAGTTAATTGAAGGAAGAAAAGCTGATTATTCTTTCACTCCTTACCAGACAAGTCAGTCTGCAGACGTCTATGCTATGGCACGCGCTTTCCTGTCTATTTCAGCCATGACTAATAAAAAACTACAGAAGCTTTGTTATTACGCCAAAGCCTGGTATTTAGCTCTTTATGATGAGAATATTATATCAGAGGACTTTCAAGCTTGGGTACATGGCGCAGTCCAACCTTCTTTATATAAAAAGTATAAACAGTATGGTTTTTCTGAAATTCCGTTGATAACAGACACTACTACAATTCCAAGAGATTTCCTTGATTTTTCAAGGGAAATATATAGATCATATGGTGATTTGTCGGGAGATGAATTAGAAATTCTAAACCATAAAGAGGAGCCTTGGATAAAAGCAAGAGGAGATAAAAAACCTTGGGAAAGCTGCACTACTGTTATCTCTGAAGAGGACATG
>CACZQX010000259.1 GCA_902783445.1 uncultured Lachnospiraceae bacterium | reverse complement strand
TCTCTTCCGTAATGTTTGAGAAATCTTTATCCCAACCGATAAATGTATAATTCTCGCGAGAGGGAGTTGTCGGAGCAGTAGCTGCTGTACCATACTCCACATACCCTTCCCATAAAAGAGAATCATCCCAATCCAGGAATTTTACCCATCTCCATTCTCCAGAAATTGGAAGAATCTGAGCAAAGTCTTTCCATTCGTTAGCATTTTTGTATAGTAAGTATGATGTAGCCGGAACATATAAATTACATTTTGATTTATCTACTTCGTTAAAACAATAAGCAGCTGGTGGTGTAGCGGCATAGCTATAAAAAGATGTTAGATTCGTACAATATCCAAATGCACCCTCACGGAGAAGGGTTACTGTACTTGGTATAGTTACAGAGTTAAGACTTGTGCATCCCCAAAATATATATCGTTTTACTTCGGTAGTTCCATCTGGAATTGTTACATTTTGTACTAGTTCGTTATTAATGTAAAGGTTTTTCCCTGAATAAAGAGGATTAGCATAAGATGTTACAAATGTAATATCGCACCAAGCTTCTATATCGGGGAAATGAACCGATGTGAGATTTGGGCAATTTTCAAAGCCAAATGTTTCAAAGAACTGTGTAACAGTATTAGGTACAATAATAGATGTTAAATTTTCACTACGAGAAAAATCACCTACATTTGTAACAGTATTCGGTATCACATAAACGTTGCCAGCTTTTTTCTCTGGATACTTGATCAATGTGGTAGTGTCTCTATTAAATAACACTCCATCAACAGAACAAAAAGAAGTATTACCTTCAGCAACGTGTATCTCTGTCAAACCTGTATTCTTAAAGGGATGACCACCGTATAAATAAACAACGGATGCAGGTATGGTAATAGTTGTAAGACTGGAGCATCCATAAAATGCATCTTGAAAAATACTTTCTACATTATTGGGAATAATAAAGGAAGACAAGTTTGTACATCCATAAAATAGGAATCTATCAAGTGCAATACAATTATCAGGAAGAGAGATAGTTGTAAGATTTGTACATCCGTAAAAAGCTCCTTCTAAAATTGTAATCGAGGATCTAAAATTATTATTTGTAAAATTAACAGAAGTTAGACCTGTGCAACCTTGAAAAGCATATTTATTAATCCATAATACAGAATATGGAATTGTAATAGATGTTAATCCTGTACAATCCTTGAATGCTTCTTCTCCTATTTCATATACGGCATATGAATTATGATTGTATAGCACACTCGTAGGCAATACAATATCTCCTGAATATTCTCCTTTTTCCACTGTTAATTTATACAGACTCCGAATCGTGTAAGTTATTCCGTCAACTCGTATTGTGTCTTTAGCCCATACAGCGTTGACTAAAACGGTTAGCATAAACAAAAATAGGTAAATTTTTCTTTTCATAACATTAGATATTTAGAAGTGAATGAATCATGGTTAACAAACTCTCCGCAGAAAGGCGGTTGAGTTGGTTATTAAGAAGATAATTGTTCGGCTGCTCGGATTTATAATTACCGAAACGAATAAAGTTATATCCTCTTGCATTCGCTTTCGCTTTTTCCATCGTTTCGCCTTGGGGACGAGCAGCACAAATAACGATTTGTGGCTCATTCTTTGTAAGAAAAGCCTCTGTATCCTCGAAGACACGTGTTCCGGGGTCGCCTTGTGACTGAATAAGAATCAAATGGTTGTTCATTTGGAATACTACAGTGCGGTCGGCCTTATACTCTTGAGCTTCCGTCTCGTTGTGAGGAAAAGCCTCTAACTTGTCAAAGTTTTGCGCCTCTAACATCCTAATCAGACATAGCAAAGTGGCAGATTTTCCGCTGTCCTCGTCTGCATTTAAGCAAATAAAGTATTTATTCATATCGGTATGAATTAAGTTAGCGTATATAACAACAAAAAGCGTGAATGTTATCCACGCTTATTCTCCACATTGAGGTTCCGGAAATGACCTTTCAACAAGAATAAACAATAACGTCCACGCCGATATGCACAAAACACACCATTGTGGTGTAGAAAGATACATATCCATGAACGTCTATTGCACTATCTTGTTCTGGGTTGAAGAATTTTCCGGATTCCAATGTGCCAAAACAAGCGCAACAAACGCCTTTTTATATAATATTTCACCGCTTTTTACGCTGTCGGTGGCAGCATTCTGTTTAACGTCTGAGCGGGACGGAAAGGATGTAAAAAAACCTTTGCGG
>CACZQX010000258.1 GCA_902783445.1 uncultured Lachnospiraceae bacterium | reverse complement strand
TGGAGTATTTTTGATGGCAGATTTAATGTTAAGTCATGACATTTTAATGAATATAGAACAGCCGGCCAGATATATCGGAAATGAAATAAATATGGTTGTCAAAGATCCGGCTAAGGTTGACATAAGATTCGCCATGTGTTTTCCTGATGTATATGAAATCGGCATGAGCCACATGGGCATCCAGATAATCTACGAAATGCTTAACCGCAGGGAGGACGTCTACTGCGAACGAGTATATTCCCCATGGACAGACTTGGATAAGGTAATGCGTGAAAGAAAACTACCTTTATTTGCATTAGAAAGCCAGGAACCTGTCCGCAACTTCGATTTCCTTGGAATAACAATCCAGTATGAAATGTGTTACACAAATATTCTTCAAGTGCTGGATTTATCAGGAATATCCCTATATGCAAAAGACAGAAAACTAAATGAACCATTTGTCATTGGCGGTGGCCCTTGTGTCTACAATCCTGAGCCACTGGCAGATTTTTTTGATATGTTTTATATAGGTGAGGGCGAAACTGCTTATTATAAGCTTTTGGACGCCTATAAGGAATGGAAAAAAGACGAGAATTCCAACAAAACCCGTTTTGATTTCCTTAAGAAAGCAGCTCAAATTGAAGGAATTTACGTGCCATGTTTGTATGATGTAAAGGCTGACCAAATGGGCCGAATTCTTGAATTTAAGCCTAATTGCCCCGAAGCGCCGGAAACAGTTAAAAAACAGCTTGTTCATGATATGGGGGATGACCTTACTTTTTATCCCGAAAAGCCTTTGGTTTCTTTGGTTCAGGCTACTCAGGATAGGGTTTCCGTTGAGATTCAGCGCGGCTGCATCCGTGGCTGCAGATTTTGTCAGGCGGGTATGATATACAGGCCTGTTCGTCAAAAGGATGTTAAAGAGCTTAAAGAACTTGCGGTAAAAATGTTAGATGCTACGGGGCATGAGGAAATTTCCTTACTTTCTTTAAGTTCCAGTGACTATGATTCCTTAGAGGAATTGGTTACGTTTTTAATCGAAAAATATCAGGGCACGGGTGTTAACTTATCTTTACCATCACTTAGAATAGATGCATTTTCTTTGGATGTTATGAGCAAAGTCCAAGATGTTAAAAAATCAAGCCTTACATTTGCTCCGGAAGCAGGTACCCAACGCTTAAGAAATGTTATTAATAAAGGTCTTACAAAAGAAGACATTTTACGTGGCAGTACCGAAGCTTTTAAAGGCGGTTGGACAAAAGTTAAGCTTTATTTTATGCTCGGTCTTCCGACAGAAACGGATGAAGACAGAAGGGGCATCGCCGATTTAAGCGAAGATGTGGCAATGGCTTATTACGATAGCATTCCAAGAGAAAACCGTATAGGCAAAAAGGTACAGGTTACCGCCAGCTCCAGCTTTTTTATTCCAAAACCTTTTACCCCTCTTCAATGGGCGGGCATGCATACATATGACGAATATATGTCTATGGCAAAAACCGTTAACGATCACATGAAGGAAGTTACAAATCATAAGAGCATCAAATACAACTGGCATGATGCAAAAACCAGCGTTATTGAGGGCTTTTTGGCCAGAGGCGGTCGCGATCTTTCAAAGGTTATTTTAGCTGCTTACAAAAAAGGCTGTATTTACGATGCTTGGACCGAATATTTTGATTATGACAAATGGATTGAAGCCGCAAGTGAATGTGACATCGATCTTGTGGAATATACAATAAGAGAACGTGATATAGATGAGCATCTTCCTTGGGATTTCATCGATATCGGCGTTAAAAAAAGCTTTTTGCTTAAAGAATATGAAAATGCTTTAAATGAAAAGGTTACAAAAAACTGTAAAGAAGGTTGCAGCGGATGCGGTGCCGGAACATTTGCGGCAGGCATTTGCCTTAAACATTAAAGAAATATTATGAAACTCAGAATTAAATTTAAAAAATACGGAAAAATGATTTATATAGGGCATTTGGATTTACTTAGGTATTTCCAAAAGTCAATAAGACGCGCAGGCATTGATATTGCTTATTCCGAAGGCTTTTCACCTCATCAGATTATGTCTTTTGCCGCTCCTTTGGGCGTAGGCACCTACAGCAATGCCGAGTACTGTGATATTGTGGTAAACTCCGCAACAAGCGCAAAAGAAATGATTAAAGTTCTTAATGATGTAAATGTTGAGGGCGTTGAAATAGTTAATATTACAAAGCTTGAGGACGGCGTAAAAAATGCCATGGCAACGGTTGCAAATGCTGATTATATCATCGATTGCTCTGAAAAATACTTGGAAGAAGTGGACATTAACAGAATCGATGAATTTTACAATCAGGCAGAAATAAATGTTTTTAAGAAAACAAAAAGAAGTGCCAAAATATCGGATTTAAAGCCTATGATTAACGATATGAAGCTTATGGATATTGAAAGTGACTGTATAAGGGATGCATCGGGCAATGAAAAATGCAGTGCAAAAGCAAAAGTTTTCTTAAGTCTTAAAACCGGTAGCGTAGCCAATCTTAAGCCTGAGCTTGTAATGGATGCATTTTGGCAATATTGCAACGGTGTAAAATACGATGAAGCTTTCCTAAAAGATCTTGAAAACAAACAAAAAGAGATAGATCTTTTAAGACAAAAGGGTAAAAAAGTTTTTAAATTGCAGTTTGAAGACACAAGCCCTCATATGCCGGATTATTCCATTTCAGTCACAAGAAATGAAATATACGACGAAAATATGGTTAGTTTGGATAAATTGGGCACGGATTTTTAACAGAGGTTTAAATTGAAGGGTAAATTAGTAATTACTGAATATGAAAATCGAATATTTGCCGTTCTTTTTGATGAAAAGGATAATCCTCTTGAGATTAGTCTGCTTGATGATGAGAGCAACATTCTTGGCAATGTATATGTGGCTAAGGTTAAAAACATTATAAAGAACATTAATGCGGCCTTTCTTGCTTTTGACGGCGTAAATCAGGGCTATCTGGCATTAAAGGATGTTAAAAATGCGATTTTTATCAATAATAAAAAGAATGCCGATATTGTTTGCGGGGATGAGATTTTGGTTCAGATTGCAAAAGAAGCCATAAAAGAAAAGGAACCTGTTCTTACAACAAACATCAATGTTTCGGGGAAATATGCCGTTTTGGTTTTCAACAAAAAGGATTTAAGCATTTCCAAAAAAATCGCATCGGAGAAAAGAAGAGATGAATTAAAAAGCATCTTTGAGCCTTTTGTTTGCGACGAATTTAACTTCGTTGTTCGTACAAATGCAGCGGATACAACTAATGAACAGATAAAAAAGGAAATCGAAAGCTTGATTAAAAAATGGGAAGATATAAAGGCAAAGGCCGGTCATGCAACGCCGTTTTCCCTTATTTACGGCAATACATCTCCCTATATTAAGCTTATTAAAAACAGTTACGACTATGAGCTTTCGGAAATAGTGACGGATTTGGAAGATGTTTATAATGACATCAATGGATATTTTAAGGAAAACGACGAAAGGTCAAAAACTATTAGATTTTATAATGATGAATCACTAAGACTTAATAAGCTTTTCAGATTCGAAAAGATTATAAATGATGCCTTATCAGAGAAAGTTTGGCTCAAATCCGGCGGGTATTTGGTTATAGAGCCAACGGAAGCTTTAACGGTTATTGACGTTAACAGCGGTAAAAATATTTCCGGCAAGGATAAGGATAAGGAAATCCTTAAGTTAAATATTGAGGCGGCATCAAAAATAGCACATCAGTTGAGGCTTAGAAATCTGTCGGGCATTATTATGATCGATTTTGTAAATATGGATTCAGAAAACATGGAAGATGAGCTTATGGCGCATTTGGGAACTTTGCTTAAACGCGACCCCATACAGGCGACTTTGGTGGACATTACCAAACTTGGGATTGTGGAAGTTACCAGAAAAAAAATCAAAAAGCCTTTGCATGAGCTTATTTAGCTTTAAGAATATACTAAAATACAGATTTTTGTTGACTTTTACTTTTATCTATGCTAACATACAGTTTGTATGCCGCACAGTGAGGTTATAAGTTGCAAGTCACACCGAAGCTGGCGAGTATTGATTATAGGAGGTGCTATATGTACGCAGTAATAGCAACAGGTGGTAAACAATACAAAGTTTCTGAAGGCGATGTTATCAGAGTTGAAAAACTTGGTGTAGAAGCCGGAGAAAAATATGTTTTTGACCAGGTGCTTTTGGTTTCTGATTCTGATGTTAAAATCGGTAATCCAACAGTTGAAGGCGCTAAAGTTGAAGCTACGGTTATGAACGAAGGCAAAGCTAAAAAAGTTATCGTTTATAAATACAAAAGAAAAACAGGCTATCACAAGAAAAACGGTCACAGACAGCAGTATACTGAAGTTAAGATTGACAAAATCAATGCTTAATTTGTTTTAAGATTATGATTGAAGTTGTAATCAAAAGTGATAAAAACGGAAATTATTCCGGTTTCAGTGTTAGCGGACATGCGGGATATGCAGAAAGCGGCAGCGATATTTATTGTTCGGCCGTGTCCACTTTGGTAATTAACACCATCAATTCCATTGAAAAATTCACTGATAGTGAATTAAAGGTTAAATCGGATGAAAAAAACGGTGTTATCGAAGCGGAGTTTACTTCCCGAGTATGTGAAAAAGCTGAAATTTTAATGAAGTCCTTGGTGCTCGGTCTTGAAAGCGTTAAGGGCGAATGTAACGGTAAATATATCAAGATATTTTTCAAGGAGGTGTAACCACATGATGAATATGAATCTTCAGTTTTTTGCTCATAAAAAAGGTGTTGGTTCTACTAAGAACGGTAGAGATTCAGAAAGCAAACGTCTTGGAGCAAAAAGAGCAGACGGTCAGTTCGTAAAGGCCGGAAACATTCTTTACAGACAGCGTGGAACTAAAATCCATCCGGGTGAAAATGTAGGCCGCGGTGGTGACGATACATTATTCGCTTTAGTAGATGGCGTAGTTAGATTCCAGAGAAAAGGTAGAGACAAAAAACAGGTTTCTGTCCTTCCTGTAGAAGACTAATTGATTATCAGAATGTTTATGAGGCTTCAAACGAAAGTTTGAAGCCTTAAATTTTGATTTTTATCATTGTTTTTTTGCAAGTGTTATATGATAAAATAGTCTCTGAAGGATGCTTTGTTATCTTTTTGAAGCTATTTGTTTTTATTTTTTAAATGGCAGGTTGAATTATGTTTGCGGATACAGCGAAAATATTTATTAAATCGGGAAAAGGCGGAGACGGTCACGTTAGTTTCAGACGTGAGCTTTATGTGCCTGACGGCGGCCCAAACGGCGGAGACGGCGGAAAAGGCGGAGATATTATATTTGAAGTGGACGAAGGTCTCAATACTTTAACCGATTTCAGACACAAAAGAAAATATGTTGCCGAGGCCGGTGAAGAGGGCGGCAAAAACAATAAACACGGAAAAAACGGCGAAAGCCTTGTTATAAAAGTTCCTGCGGGAACGGTTATTAAAGATGATGAAAGCGGCAAAGTTATTGCCGATATGTCGGGAGATAACAAACGTGAAGTTATTCTTACGGGTGGTCGAGGCGGCAAAGGCAATCAGCATTATGCCACATCTACCATGCAGGCGCCTAAATACGCCCAGCCGGGCCAGGAAAGTATGGAACTTTGGGTTCGCCTGGAACTTAAAGTTATTGCGGATGTAGGCCTTGTGGGCTTTCCAAATGTAGGAAAATCAACCCTTCTCAGTCGTGTAACCAATGCTAAACCAAAGGTTGCAAATTATCACTTTACAACCCTTAATCCACATCTTGGCGTGGTTGATTTAGGCGATGGTGAAGGTTTTGTAATGGCGGATATTCCGGGACTTATTGAAGGCGCATCGGAAGGTGTTGGCTTGGGGCATGATTTTCTTCGTCATATCGAAAGAACAAAAGTAATCATTCATATGGTTGATGCAGCGGGAACCGAAGGTCGCGATCCGATTGAGGATATAAAAAAGATAAACAATGAGCTTGGCTCTTACAATCCTGAGTTACTTAAGCTTCCGCAGGTTATTGCAGCCAATAAAATAGATTGTTTCGCGGAGTTTTACGATAATGATGAAAATGCCGTAAATTTCAACGAAACACTTATTAAACTTAAAGAAGAATTCGAAAAGGATGGTATAAAAGTATATCCTATTTCCGCAGTTAGCGGAAAAGGCGTAAATGAGCTTTTATGGCATGTTAACGAATTATTAAAAAGCGTGGATCAAACCCCGGTTGTATTTGAAAAAGAATTTGACGTCAGAGCTTTTGTTGACGATGTAACCGCTCCTTACACAGTCCAAAAGGTCGAAGACGGAGTATTTTCAATTGAAGGCCCGCGTATCGAAAGAATGCTCGGATATACCAACCTTGAATCCGAAAAAGGATTTAAGTTCTTCCAGGATTTCATGCGCGATAACGGCATATTACAAGAGTTGGAAGACTTGGGAATAGTAGACGGTGATACCGTAAATATCTACGGACACTCCTTTGATTACTACAAGTAAAAGGCAGCAATCCGTATATCACTTATAACTAAAAAATATAGCCTAACAGATATGAGGAAATTAAATGACAAGTAAAGAAAGAGCTTATTTAAGAAAAATTGCACAAACAACGGAATCCACTTTTTCTTGTGGTAAATCAAGCATTACACCGGAATTTACCAAAGCAGTGGAAGAGGCAATCAATGTAAGAGAACTTATTAAAATCAATGTTCTTAAAAACTGCATGGACGATCCGAGAGAAATTGCCGAGATACTTGCGGAACGTACAAAATCGGAAGTCGTTCAGGTTGTAGGTAAGAAAATTACATTATATAAATTTGTAAAAGAAAATAAAAATCACGTTTTGAATGTTAAATAATCGACTTAAATATTATTAGTGTTAACATAATAATATTATGTTAACAAATTAAAATTTTGTAATTATTTATCGAGTAACTAAGATGAAAAAAGTTGGAATTTTAGGTGGAACTTTTGATCCGATTCATAATGCGCATATTATTTTTTCAGAATGTGCTTATGATCAGTTGGGTCTTGATGAAATGCTAATCATGCCATCACCGAATCCGCCTCATAAGGACAAAAACAAAATAACTCCCCTTGATGACAGAATCAATATGATTAAACTTGCTTTGGAGGAGCATCCAAAGCTTACTTTTTCTGACTTCGAGTTAAAGCGAGAGGGTAAGGTCTATACTTACGAAACCCTTAAATTGTTTAAATCCGAACATCCCGATACGGAAATCTATTTTCTTGTAGGGGAAGATTCCTTGTTTAATATCGATAAATGGTACAAACCAGAGGAGATTTTTGCCAATTGCAAAATTGTTACTTCCGTGAGAGAACTTATGGAATACGATAAGAATAATAAAAATGCCGCTGA
>CACZQX010000257.1 GCA_902783445.1 uncultured Lachnospiraceae bacterium | reverse complement strand
TAGTCTTTTACGCAAGCCGTCATAAGAAATGCTGCGCTTACACCAATGGCCGCTATGCAGATGTGATTTAAAATTTTTCTCATAATCTTCCCAAACTCCCTTTGCGCCCAAATAAAGCGCTTTATTTTGTAAATAGTATACATTATTTATGGCGATTTTACATTACAATTCCATCCCATTTCTTTATTTAGTACAATTTTTTTAACTATTTTGTGCTATTATATTTATTGTTGCAAGAAGCAACAAATCCGCAAGCAGACAGCTTGCAAAATAGGTTTATTTTAGGGAGAAAAAGTATGCAAAAATTATTAATTGTTTTGGCATCGGCTGTTATGATGTTTTCATTGACAGGATGCAGCCTTTCCGCATTCGAGAAATTGAAAGAAATTTCTTACGGAGTGGACGAGGATATGAAAGACGGAAACCTGGATGATATAAGTTTTTTGGATGACTTATATGATCTTGGTCAGGAGGAAGGCTTTACGGAATCGGATTTTGAAGATTTCATGGATTACAGCGATGGAAGCTTTGATATTCCTTCAGGCTGGGAAGTAAGTTCAAGATATTCAACAGATGATAAAGTTTTCTTTATTCAGAAAGGCGATGAAGACACAGAGATTCCGGATAACATCTCGGTTAATTTCGGATCAAACTATTACTCTGCATCGGAACATGTTCAGTTTAGAGAAGCGATTCTTTCACAACTTGCAGCACAAGTATCGGAAAACACCACCATTCACGGTGAAGGTACAACATCCGCAAACGGCCTTACTGTATATGCATTTACAATGACAAGTGATGACGATGACACTGTTTCGCAGCAGATTTATATTGTTGGCGATTACGAATATTGCATGGTATATCTTACATGCTTTGATAATCATCAATCGTGCAAAGATGCAGCAAAAGCTATTGTTGACAGTTTTGAGTGGAAATAATATTTGTTTTTTCTAACTCTATTAATTTATATGTTAAACTTCAAAAAAAAAGCAATGTCTTTATAACATTGCTTTATAACCCTTTTTATAAATCACATATAAGTCCGCCATCAACGACGATTTGCGTTCCGTTTATGTATGATGATGCATCGGAAGAAAGATATAGTACCAAGTCAGTAACTTCTGTTACTTCCGCTCTTCTTCTGAGAGGTATGTCTTTCTCAAGATTTTTAAGATATTCTATAACATCCGCCTGTTCTGCCATTGGCGATTTAATAATGCCGGGATGTACCGAATTTACCCTGATATTATATGGACCAAGTTCAACAGCCGCACCTTTTGTCATTCCTGTAACGGCATGTTTGGATGCGCTGTAGGCAATTGCTGTTGCTGCACTTACAAGTCCATCAACCGAGGAAATGTTTACAATAGAACCAACGCCTGCTCTCTTCATTGCTTCAGAGCAATATTTCATTCCCAAAAATACACCAAGTTCGTCTATTTTAAAGGTCTTTAAAAAATCCTCTTCCGTTAGTTCATCCAGTGTTTTAAAAACGCCGTAGCCCGCATTGTTTACAAGAACATTTAAGCAACCAAATTTTTCTTCAGTAGCTTTTATGACTTCCTGCCACTGCTTTCCGTCCGAAACATCCAGATGCATATACATTGCATTATCTCCCAGGGTATCCGCAAGGGCTTGCCCTTTTTCGTCCTGTACATCCGTTAGAACTACTTTTCCTCCTTCGAATACAAAACCTCTAGCGTGCTCGGCTCCCATTCCTTGTGCTGCGCCTGTAATTATTGCGACCTTGCCTTTTAAAATATTTGTTCGATCGTAAAGAACCGTTTGCGGTCTTTGTGCTGTGATATCCATATCTCATCCTCATTTTATTGTATTTATTCAGATACAATCTGAACTAAAATGACTTTACCACAGTGGATTGTTGTCTGTCAATTATTCGAATAGTCAAATTATGATTGTTAAATAAATAACAACAGCGTTAATATTTTGACAAGTCAATCAATTATGCATAACTAACAGCTCTGAATTGCATATATAGTGGGATTTTAAGCAAATTGAATAATGTTAATATTTTAACATTATTGTTTTTGTTAAAAGCAAACAAACTTTAAAATATTTCCAGATTAGTATTTTATCGTTGCATTTTAAAAATTGGATTTATAAAATCTGCAGTAATATATATCAGGCAGACCAAAAGCACGCCTGATATTCTACAGGTCAAAGTAACCTTCCCTGATGATTCAATTCATTTTTATTCGATTCCGACTGTAAAAATCCAATCCTATAGCAAAGAAGGCCAAGGATTAAAATGGTATACAAACTTATGTAATAAAAACAATTCAAAAAAGCAGCTTCAAGTATGGAGCTTACTTTTTTAATTTAATATGATTCAGACTCAAATATATAGTTTTTGAACAATTGTAGCGGTGCGCTGCTTTTTCTTGAAGATTCGTAAGATAATAGACACAAAATCGCCAGGACGGCGATTTTAGCGAACACTGATCCAGGATGGCGAATGTGAGCGGTGTCGTGATAATTAAACCAAACTAACTGAATCTTTTAGAAAAAGAAGCATCTCGAACAGTTCAAAACTATATATTTGAGTTTGAATCATTTTATGCATAAAAAAAAGCAGCTCCATATAGAAGCTGCTTTTAAATCTGCTTTTTATTACATCATTCCGCCCATTCCAGCTGCGCCTGCAGGCATTGCAGGTGTTTCTTCTTTGATTGAGCATACTGCTGATTCTGTTGTAAGGAGTGTTGATGCAACAGATACTGCATTCTGTAAAGCACTTCTTGTTACTTTTACAGGATCGAGGATACCTGCATCCATCATTCTTACATATTTGCCTTTAAGTGCATCAAAGCCCATACCTGCTTTTGATTCACGTACTTTGTTTACGATTACAGCACCTTCAAGACCTGCATTTTCAGCGATGCAGTAAAGAGGAGCTTCAAGTGCTTTAAGGATAATGTTAGCACCTGTCTTTTCATCACCCTGAAGTTTGTTTGCGAATTTAGCAACATCTTTTGTAGCGTGGATGTAAGCAGATCCACCACCTGCGATGATACCTTCTTCAACAGCTGCACGTGTAGCTGCAAGAGCATCTTCAAGACGAAGTTTCTTTTCTTTCATTTCGGTTTCTGTTGCAGCACCAACTCTGATAACTGCTACGCCGCCTGCAAGTTTTGCAAGTCTTTCCTGAAGTTTTTCTTTATCATAATCTGATGTTGTGTTTTCGATTTCGTTTCTGATAAGCTGGATTCTTGCAGCAATATCATCTTTTGAACCTGCACCGTCAACGATTGTTGTGTTTTCTTTTTCAACACGAACTGTTTTAGCGCGTCCAAGCATATCGATTGTTGTATCTTTAAGCTCGTAGCCGAGTTCTTCGGAAACAACCTGACCGCCTGTAAGAATAGCGATATCTTTAAGCATTTCTTTTCTTCTGTCGCCGTATCCCGGTGCTTTAACAGCTACAACATTAAGTGTACCGCGAAGTTTGTTAACGATAAGTGTTGTAAGTGCTTCACCTTCAACATCTTCAGCAATGATTAAAAGTTTCTGACCTGATTTAACAAGCTCTTCCAAAAGCGGAAGGATTTCCTGAAGGTTAGAAATTTTCTTATCTGTAATAAGGATGTATGGGTTATCAAGCTCAGCGATCATTTTTTCAAGGTCTGTTGACATATAAGGGCTGATATAACCTCTGTCAAACTGCATACCTTCAACAACGTCGAGTTCTGTCTGCATTGTTTTTGCTTCTTCGATTGTGATAACACCGTCGTTTGAAACTTTTTCCATAGCGTCGGCAACCATCTGTCCTACTTCTTCGGAACCTGCTGAGATTGATGCTACTCTTGCGATATGATCTTTGCCTTTAACGGCGCTTGACATTTTGCCGATTGCTTTAACAGCAACATCGCAAGCTTCCTGCATACCTTTTCTTAAGATGATTGGGTTTGCGCCTGCTGCAAGGTTTTTCATACCTTCGTTAATCATTGCCTGAGCAAGAACAGTAGCTGTTGTTGTACCGTCACCTGCTACGTCGTTTGTTTTTGTAGCAACTTCTTTAACAATCTGAGCACCCATATTTTCGAAACCGTCTTCGAGTTCGATTTCTTTTGCGATTGTTACACCGTCGTTTGTGATGAGTGGTGCACCGTAAGCTCTGTCGAGAACTACGTTTCTGCCTTTAGGTCCGAGTGTTACTTTTACTGTATTTGCTAACTGGTTAACGCCTGCTTCGAGAGCTTTTCTTGCGTCAACGCCCTGTTTGATTTCTTTTGCCATTTCTATTACCTCTTTTCTTACTTACTTAACAATTGCTAAAATGTCGCTCTGGCGAACGATTACGAATTCTTCGCCGTCAACTTTAACTTCGTTTCCCGCATATTTTGAGTAAAGAACGATGTCTTTAGCTTTTACTTCCATTTTAACTTCTTTTCCGTCAACCATTCCGCCCGGTCCTACGGCAACAACTTCTGCCTGCTGTGGTTTTTCCTGTGCCTGACCCGGTAAACTGATACCTGATTTTGTTGTTTCTTCAGCTACAAGCTGTTTGAGAACTACTCTGTCTCCTAATGGTACTAACTTCATAGTTATTCCTCCTTAAAACGATGCGGATAAATCCGACATCAAATATTATTGATTTTAGCTATCTGATTTTATCTGTTAGCACTCTTTTAATTTGAGTGCTAAACTCTTTAACTATAATATTACCTTTTTTTGTTTTTTTCAATAGTTTTTTCAAAAATTTTTTAATTTTTT
>CACZQX010000256.1 GCA_902783445.1 uncultured Lachnospiraceae bacterium | reverse complement strand
TTGCATTTGCCTTGACACTAAGGCGAAACAAAGTGGGAATTAAAATGAAATGGATTTGGATTTCCATAATAGCCATTGCAGTTGTGGCTTTGGGTGCGATTATGCTAAATGTAGCGGAAGACAGGATAATAAAATCCATAATGAGCTTGATATTTGAGCTTTGCAGCATGGGTGTGATGCTAACTGTGATGCTTCATTTTTACGATCAGCCAAGCAAAAGGGATAAGGAAGAAAAGGCCCTGAAATTCATAGTCCCGGTCTTTGCAGCCGCTGTAATACTTGATTTGTTGGCAAATTTTGCAAGCATTCCGGCTATTGTGATGACTATTATTTCCTGGGCTTTCATTGTAGCGGCAACCATAAGCTTTGTTGCCTTTTTGTCCCATAAATACAAAATTATAGCATCGAAATCATCGGAAAATATATAAGTGATTTAGATTATGCTAATTAGAAACGGGCTATTTTCAGAATCGAAAATAACCCGAATTTTATTTAAAAACCTTTTGTAGATAGTTGTAAAAACAAACTCTCCAGAACTTGTAATTGTGAGCATATCCTTCCACATAGTCGGTTTGGTTTTTCATACCGTTTTCGTTAAAAACATCCCGGTAATAAAGGGTAGCCGAAACATTCCAAGGGTCGGCATTTCCCACAGCCATGTAGAGATAAATAGGCATATTTTCGGCACTCGGTACGGGAAGCTCATCAAAATAAGGGTCGGTCCAATAAGAGTCGTAGATGGAATCTTCGTAGACCTGAATCACATTGCCGTCCGGTGCAAAAGCGGCAATATAGCCGAATTTGTCAATCCATTTAAGACCGGTGCAAAGGGATTTTGCGCCACCTTCCGAGATGCCGCCGATGGCGGTATTTTCACGTCCCGTTTTAATACTGAAATTCTCTTCCATAAAAGGCATAAGACAAAGAGCCACATCATCCACGGCCTTGTCATAACTGTATCTTAAGTCGTGAAAAGACATATCTTCAAACTTATCTTTTGTATCCGTGTACATATCCACATTTACGATGATTTGCGGCACCGCAAGACCGGCATCCAAGAGATTGCCGTAAACCACGGTTAAATATTGCGAGTCGTCAATAAGATCGTTGTGAGAGCCGTTAAAGCCGTGAAAAACATACATAACGGGATAGCTTTCGCTTTCGGAGTAGCCCGCAGGCAACAAAATATTGCATTCCTTATAATCACCCGCAACTTCGGAATAGTAGGAGACGTCTTTTAAAACCGTGCCGTAGTCCACATCACTGTGCTCGCTAAGATAGTAGCGGTCCACGTCGTAGTTGTTTTCAGTCGCATATGGATCGAATGGAGCACTTGCCTCATCGGCGGAAGCCCTTGTCTCATCGGAAATTGCGGCCGAATTATCAGAACTATCGGAAGAATCCGTAGTTGACTTATCGCAAGCCGTAAAAGCAAGCGACGCAGAAATAAGCGAAATAATTGCCGTAATTGTAGTAATTTTTCTTGGTTTTATCATTATTTACCTCATAAGTTTCCTATAAATAAATTTAGTAAAACGTTTTGTAATCGGAGTCTCTATATAATAAAAGGCGATTCCGATGCCAAAACAAGCAACAAAGTTAAGCAAAACCTGTAAAGGACCGTTGCTAACGTATTCGTACATACGCTTTGCAGCCAAGTTGTACCAAATCATCTGTACCAAAAAGATGTTGTATGAAGCCTTGCCGACTATTTCCAAAGGTAAAAATTTAAATTTCTTGCATTTTCTGAGTAAAAATGACATAATCGGCAAGATATATAAGCAGGCAAGCATGCTTGTGGAGGTCCAAAAAGCGCAAATCGGCGGTGTATAGTGCAGGTATTGTGTGACGTCAATAAACGTGCCGCCCAATATTAGAAATACTATGCCGCTTGTAATGTGAGGCTTGTAATCCTTGCTTGCAAAATAGCAACCGGCTGAAATTACCAAAAGATAACGAAGAACGATTAGCCTGTAAAAACCGTCATCCATACTGTATGCAAAAACCAAAATCTCGTAGATTAGGTTTAAAATACCGCAAACAATCACTCCTTTAAAAGCCAACTTTTTAATTAAAAAGTAAATAATCGGAATGACAAAAACAAACTGAATCATAAAAGGAAAGTAATAGCTTCCCGGGCCCAAACCGCCGCGGATGAATCGTCTTACAAGTCCCAAAAAATTTGAAAATTCTTCCGGTCTTTCGCCCAAAATATTGTAAATAACCGTTTCGATGATGAAAATAATAACGAAGGGAAGGCTAAACCTGATAATCTTGTTGAGCCAATTTTTTGGTAGGTAAGCCTCCTCAATGGACGATAAATTGTGTTTTGAAAAAGAAAGACTGTAAACATATCCCGAAATAATCATAAAAATCGGGATTGCCATCATCAGCCAAAAAGCCATGTGCAGGGTGTGATAAAAAGAGTGGGCCCCGCTCCAATGGAAAAAGACGACACAAATCATGCCATACCCCTTTAAAATATCAAGAAAATGGTTCCTTGTTGATATACCGGTTTTCATTAATTAATTTTAATTCTCCTTTAAACATTTTAACCACTTAAATAACCCTTGGTATTTGCATGCGAAATGCTTTTTGACCATGAGATTTGCCGATTGAAACAATAACAATACAAATACCAATAATATTAAAACATGAATAACTCATATATTCAATTATAAAATTGATTTGTTGGGGCAATTATGGTAATATCTAACATGGTGTATGATGATTTTGAAACGCTAAACAGATAAGACTGATGGGCCTAAAATCTATCGGAATAAAATGCGCTTGAAAATCGTGCATAATAAAAAAGGTTTAGAATGAATTATGAAGAAGCATAGATTAAATTTATCTTTCAGAAAATTTTTACTGATTATATTTGACATAGTGGCTATTCAAATAGCCTCATTTTTGAGTTTGATAATTCGCTTCGATTTTGAAGTTACTCATATTCCGCCGGAGTATTCCGAGGCGGTTATGCATTATGCCATAATAAATACAATTTTGACGGTGGTTGTATTTGCGCTGTTTAAGCTTTACAGAAGCGTTTGGCGACTGGCCAGCACCAGAGAGCTTATAAATATCGTACTGGGAAGCGGCGCCGCAACAATCGTGCAAATCGGTGTGATGCATATTCTGGAAGTGAAAGTGCCGAGAAGCTACCATGTGCTTTTCTTCGCCCTTATGGTGGCAGCACTTGTATGTATCAGATTTTCTTACAGATTCCTTCGAATCATCAAAAACAAACATGCGGCTTTAACGGATAAAGACATTAAAAGATGTATGCTTATCGGCGCCGGACAGGCGGGAGAGATGCTTCTTAAAGAGCTGGAAAAAGGCGAGACCCATCAAAAAGTTGTCTGTATTATTGACGACAATCCGGCAGTTTGGGGCAAATATCTTCGCGGCGTGGAGATAATCGGAGGCAGAAGCGATATTCCCAATTGCGCAAGCAGATATAACATAGATGAAATCATCATGGCGATTCCGTCGGCAACTGCGGATGAAAAGCGCGAAATACTTAAATATTGTCAGATTACAAATTGCGATCTTAAGACATTGCCGGGGATTTATCAGCTGGTAACCGGCGAGGTTAGCGTAAGCAAGCTTAGAAAAGTGCGCATCGAGGACTTGCTTGGACGCGAGCAGGTGGGCACTCAGATAGAAAGCATTATGGGCTATGTTGCGGGAAAAACCGTACTTGTAACAGGCGGCGGCGGTTCCATCGGTTCCGAGCTTTGCAGACAGATTGCGGCCCACGAGCCTAAAAAGCTGATTATTCTTGATATTTACGAAAACAACGCATACGACATCCAAATGGAGCTTAAGAGCAAGTTCAATGTTTTGAATGACGAGAAGAAGCCGGAGGTGGGAAAGCCTGCCCTGGATTTGGATGTGGTTATTGCATCGGTAAGAGATGTGGAGCGTATCGACCAAATATTTGAAAAATACAAACCGGACCTTGTTTATCATGCGGCGGCCCACAAACACGTGCCTTTGATGGAAAACAGCCCTAACGAGGCAATTAAAAACAATGTTTTCGGTACTTTAAATGTGGCGAAGGCTGCGGACAAGCATGGAGTAAAGCGATTTGTGCTTATCTCTACCGACAAGGCCGTAAATCCAACAAACATAATGGGTGCCACAAAGCGTATTTGCGAGATGATTGTGCAGCAGCTTAACGGCGAGTCAAAGACAGAGTTTGTTGCAGTGCGTTTCGGAAATGTTCTTGGAAGCAACGGAAGCGTTATTCCGCTCTTTAAAAAGCAGATTGCGGCAGGGGGACCGGTAACGGTTACACATCCTGACATTATCAGATATTTTATGACCATTCCGGAGGCGGTAAGTTTGGTGCTTCAGGCGGGAGCTTACGCAAAAGGCGGCGAAATATTTGTGCTGGATATGGGAGAGCCTGTTAAAATCGTCGATTTGGCCAAAAACCTTATCAGACTTTCGGGCTATAAAGAAGATGAAATAGAGATTAAGTTTACGGGACTTCGCCCGGGTGAAAAGATGTATGAAGAAAAGCTTATGAAAGAAGAAGGTCTCACAAAGACTGAAAACGAACTTATCTTCATCGGCAAGCCTTTGGTCTTTGAACTTGATCCTTTTAAAGAAAAAATAAAAAAACTTCAAAGTGTTATGGCAGACGACTCGGTTGACATAAAACATATGGTGGCTGAGATTGTGGATACTTATAAGGTGGATAAAAGATAAAATAGCTTTTATATAATTAATTAAGTAATATTAGTAAGAAAAGGAAGAAGACATGGCATATCATGAGGTGGCCTATTTGGCAGTATTTCTGCCGATAGTTTTGCTTGCATACCACTTTACTCCAAAGAAGTTTAAGTGGTTTGTTTTGTTGCTTGCAGGCTATGCATTTTTCTTTTCCATCAGCAAAAAGCTGATAGTGTTTTTATTCGGAACAACATTGCTTGTGTTTGTATTCGGAAGAATAATAACAAAATTAAAGGAAAAGAGTGCGCTTGCGCTTGAGGCAGCATCAGATAAAAAGAAGATAAAAAAGAAGTACGCAAATTATCAAAAATGCGTGCTTGTTTTTGGCATAATAATCTTAATAGCAGTTCTTGGATATCTTAAGTATTACAATTTCTTCGCAGAAAACATAAACGCTCTGGCAGGAATGCCCGAAGGGCAGTTTATCCTTGCGCCAAAGCAGCTCATCCTTCCAATCGGTATATCTTTTTACACATTGCAGGCAATCGGATATATGGTGGATGTTTATTGGGAGAAAGTGGGACGCGAGCCTCTCGGAAAAGTGGCATTGTTTCTTGCCTTCTTCCCACAGATAATGGAAGGCCCAATAAGCCTTTATTCACAGACTGCGGATCAGCTTTACGCGGGCAATCCGGTAAAATGGGAAAACCTAAAGTCAGGGGCTTTGAGAATTCTTTGGGGCCTTTTTAAAAAGATGGTTATTGCGGACCGCCTAAACATTTTGGTATCCACTCTTTACGATAATTACAGCCAATTTAACGGCGCCTTTATAGCACTGGCGGCCATTAGCTATACAGTGCAGCTTTATATGGAATTTTCGGGATGTATGGACATTATCATCGGAAGCGGCAGGATGTTTGGCATAAACTTGCCGGAAAACTTCCGCCAACCATTTTTCTCAAAAAGCGCATCGGAATTTTGGCGCAGATGGCATATAACCCTTGGTGTATGGTTTAAGACCTATATTTTCTATCCGGTTTCCATGTCAAAAGCATGCAAGAAATGGAACAAATTTGGTAAAAAACATGTGGGCAAATGGCTTACAATGTTTGTATCATCAGCAATTTGCCTTTTCCCTGTGTGGATATGCAACGGCCTTTGGCATGGGGCAAAATGGAGCTACATCTTCTACGGAATCTACTATTTTGTAATAATCCTTTTGGAAGTGGGCCTGGAGCCTGTAAGAAAGAAAGTGATAAATGCTCTGCATATCGCGGATACGGCTGTTTGGTATAATGTTGTAAGGGTTGCAAAAACTTGGATAATCATTTATGTTGGAGAACTCTTCTTTAGGGCGGATACACTTACTGCCGGATTTGAAATGTTTAAAAGCATGTTTAGAGGATTCAGCTTTAGTCAGCTTGCAGACGGAACACTTTTAAATCTGGGGATAGATAAGGGTGACTACTTAGCAATAATTGCAGGCACGATTGTGGTAGCAATAGTGGGAATTATAAATGAAAGGAAGCTGCTTGGTGATGCAGGCATAGCACGGTTTAGAATGCCAGTCAGATGGGCGATATATTACGCTTTGATTGTGGCAATTATTCTTATGGGTGCTTACGGTGTCGGCTACCAGCCGGTGGATATGATATATGCGGGATTCTAAGGGAATGTTAAAACTAATTGGAAAAATAGCATTATTTCTTGCGATTTTGGCCGTGATTATGTTAACAATATCTAAAGTAATTGGATATGCATGTATGAAAGATGATTCTATAGTACATGACAGAAATAAAAGCGTATACAGAATTGCAAAACAGCCGGACCGAACATTGGACATGGTTGTTCTTGGTGACAGTTTAACTTATTATACCTTTAGTCCGATGCAGATGTATATTGATTATGGTATAGCAGGATTTGTTTGCGGACAGCCGGGACAAAAGATTCAAGAAAGTTATATTATGCTGGAGCATGTTTTTGAATGTCAGTCACCAAAACTTGTAATACTTGAAACAGATAATCTCTTTATGTGGAATGAAGAGAAAAAACTCGCAAACATAAAGGATACGGTTAAGGAATGGCTTAAAGACAGGTTTGACTTGGTTCGTAGCCATGATACTTGGAAATCCCTTTTTGTGGGTAAGGAGTATCCGGAGGAAAACTATAAAGGTTTGATATATAACGAAAATGTCACACCGATGGAAAATGTTCCTTACATGATAGAAAGCGATGAGACGAGAGAAGTTTTGCAGGTATCAAAAGAGTACGCACAAAAGATTAAGGATTTGTGTGATGAACACGGAGCAAAGCTTTTATTTGTAAGTGCACCGTCGTTGAAGGATTATAACTATCCTATACACAACGGTGCGGTTAAGTATGCAAAAGAGCTCGGAGTGCCTTATCTTGATTTTAACCTTCTAAACAATGAGACAGGCATAGATTGGATGACAGACACCTTCGATTATGGGGACCATTTAAATATAAGCGGTGCCACAAAGGTTTCAAAGTATTTAGCTAAATATATAAAAGACAATTATGATTTGCCGGACCACAGAGGGGAAGCCGAATATGCGGATTGGGATGAAGAAGCAAAAATCTATGCAAAACGCGTGAATGGATTGGCAAAATAAAGAAATAAGATTTATTGTATTGATTTAGCATTTGGGGTTTGTTACAATCAAGATATGACACACGGGGAAAGTGTGAAGGCTGTTAAGGGCTCTTCCGCTAACAATTGATAGCTAAGCATGAAAGGAGAAGTTATGCAGCAGAAGTTTTTAAAATGTGAAGTTTGCGGTAACATTGTGGGTGTTGTTAAGGATTCGGGTGTGCCTATTCAGTGCTGTGGCAAGCCGATGCAGGAGATGGTGGCAAATACCACAGATGCGGCGGTTGAAAAACATGTACCTGAGTATGAAATCAATGGGGATACATTAACTGTCTGTATCGGATCTACTGCTCATCCTATGCTTGATGAACACTATATCGAATGGGTTTCGGTGCAAACAAGCGAAGGCAATCAGCGTAAAGCTTTGAAACCGGGGGACGAACCGAAGGTTACATTCAAGCTTAACGGCAGCGAAAAGGTTGAAGCGGTTTATGCATATTGCAATCTGCACGGCCTTTGGAAAAAGTAGAATCGAAATAAAAGCATGAAATAAAAAGCACTCCGTCTGAGTTTGCTACAAGATAAAAGGCGGAGTGTTTTTGATTTTTTTTGACAAAAAGCGAATATAACTATATAATGAAAAAGGATTTTATTTTATACAGCCTTTGGGCTGTATTTTAGTGTGTCGTTGAAGGAAAAGTCCTTTGACTGCGAGACTATATAATAGAAAAAGAGGATAAAAAATGAGAACTTACTTAGTTACAGGCGGTGCCGGATTTATCGGTTCCAACTACATTCACTACATGTTTAAAAAATATGATAACGAAATCAGAATCATCAACGTTGATGCGCTTACATACGCAGGCAACCTTGAGAATTTAAAAGACGTGGAAAACAGAGACAACTACACATTCGTAAAGGCAGATATTCGCGATAAAGAAGCTATTGCAAAGATCTTCGCCGAAAACGATATCGACCGCGTAGTTCATTTTGCGGCTGAAAGCCACGTTGATAGAAGTATCAAAAACCCTGAGGTTTTTGTGGAGACAAACGTACTTGGTACGGCGGTAATGCTTAACTGCGCAAAAGCAGCATGGGAGCTTCCTGACGGAAGTTTCAAAGAAGGCAAGAAATTCCTTCATGTTTCAACAGATGAAGTTTACGGTTCACTTCCTGATGATGAGAATGCATTCTTCTATGAAACAACACCATACGATCCACACAGCCCATATTCTGCAAGTAAAGCAAGCTCGGATATGCTTGTAAAGGCATACATGGACACATACAAATTCCCTGCAAATATTACCAATTGCAGCAACAACTATGGTCCTTATCAGTTCCCTGAAAAGCTTATTCCGCTTATGATTAACAATGCTTTGCAGGGCAAAGATTTGCCTGTTTACGGTGACGGTAAAAACGTTCGTGACTGGTTATATGTAGAAGATCATGCAAAAGCAATCGACATGGTACAGGAGCAGGGCGAGCTTTTTGAAACATACAATATCGGCGGACATAACGAAAAACAGAACATTGAGATTATTCATATCATTCTTGATACGATTAACGAGATGTTGCCTGATTCGGACCCTCGAAAGGCTCACGTAAACGAGAAACTCATCAAATACGTTGAGGACAGAAAAGGTCACGACAGACGTTACGCAATCGCGCCGGATAAGATCAAGGCAGCAGTTGGCTGGTATCCGGAAACAATGTTCAAAGAAGG
>CACZQX010000255.1 GCA_902783445.1 uncultured Lachnospiraceae bacterium | reverse complement strand
AGAAGGTGAAATGAGTCGTGCCATAAGTCAGAAGACTTGGTATTAAGTGGGCACAAAGATGTGCAAAAATGGGAATGAAATGGCCGTAGTTTATTGCGGCCTTTTTATATTTGGCGATTATAATTGCCAAAAAACGTGATTTAGTATAAATCGGGTTTAAGAACAGGAGGTAAAAAACAAAATGTTTAAAAATTTTAAGAAAAAATTAATGATTTTAATTTCAGCCGTTTTGGTATTTACAATGATACCTAGTGTGGCATTTGCAGACGATGCAAATGTTGATGCTTCTGATACGGCAAGAGAGTTTTTTGAAAACTTGACAGAAGATTATTCTTTTGAAAACGATGTTACAGTTGGTAAATATATTTTGTGTCCGGGTAAAAAGATGGGACATGGAACTGTTGAAGCAAAGATTTATGTTAAAAATGATGGAACATATGATTTAGAGCTTCAGTTTATTGGCGGAACTCGTGTTGTTAAAAGCGTAAGTGTTGCAGGAAAAAGCTATAACACAATATCATCAGAACCTTATAAAAATGCAAAGAATAAAGATGTTACAGACGATGTGGCTTTGATTTCAGATTTTGATCCAACACTTCTTATTGCAACATCAGAGGAAGGATTTACACATCAATTAGTGTTGGATGTTGTTGCGAAAGATGGAGAAAATGATGATAATCTGCAAAATGCAATCATTACATTTAAGCTCGGCGATGTAGCCGAATCCTCCGGAAACGAGCAGGAATCATCAGCAACACTTGGTGTAACAATTAATAGAACCGGTAATTTCTCTCAACAGTATTTGAATAGTGAATTTAATAAAGCTTACAGATTGGTAAGTTATGATGCATCATCAAAAACAGCAGTAGTTTCACTTGGTGGAAGTTATTCGAAGATGTTCCTTGGAACATATCAGGATGCTTCTGCTGCAACATCAGGAATTACAACGCTTTCACCTGAAAACGGAACAACACTTGTTACAGTTCCTGTTTCAGCGCTTGATACAGCAATTACAGTAAGTTTGTATCAGGATAACATGGGTGGTAACTGGAGACAGTACTCATTCACATTCTACAAAAAAGAAATCAAACCTACCGACGTTGAAGAAACAGATACAGCTTTGGTTGTTGATGCCAAAGAAGAAACTGTTGTAGCAGTTAGCGTTGCACAGCTTGTTAATGCAACAAAACCGCTTGAAATTAAAACAAAACTCGGTACAGTTTCATTTGATACAAAAGCAATTGCAGGTTTTGTAGCTGCAAACACAGATAACATTACTTTCGAAATGAAAGATCTTAAAGACGAGCCTATCTACAAAAATTCAAAATATGATATGGTATTGGATTTAAGCCTTACAGATGATGAAGGCAACCCAATCTTCACAGAAGGACAGGGTGGAAAAGCTACAATCACTGTTCCTTACGAAAAAGAAGTACCTGCAGGACAGAAAGTTGTTGTTTACTACATCGGTCTTACAGGCAAAGAAGCAGTAGAAGCTACATATGATGCAAATGCTAAAACAGTTACATTTACTGTTGAGCATTTCTCAACATATGCTATTATGCAGGAAGCAGCAACACCTTCAACAGGTGATAACAACATGGACATTGTTACAATCAGCTTGATTGCGATTGCAGTTGCCGCAGCAGGCGTTACAAGTGCTGTTGTTCTTAAGAAAAAAGCTGCAGACAGATAATTTGATTATTATTGATTAAAATAGAATGACCACCGATTTTTTCGGTGGTCAATCTGTAATAAAAAAAGATTTTGATTATTGAAAGCTATTTTCGCTTATGATTATTGGAATCGGTTACATATGGGAAAGTGAAAGGTGTATAAGATGAAAAGACTTAAAAGATTAACAACTTTTGTTTTGGCCGTAATTTTTACATTTGCTTTATCGGTTAATGTGTTTGCGGCTACTGTTGCAGACGGTGACTATGCTATATCATGCGATTTAAAAGGAATGAATAGTGAAACAAAAAGGGTTATTAAAGCTGCAACCTTGCATGTCGCAGGAGGTCAGATGACAGCAGATGTTACGATTGATAGCGAACATTACACGTGGATGAGTATTGATGGTATAACTTTTTACAATGAATATCCGGGAGGAGGAGTATCAACTTTTTACGGAATCCCCGTATCAGCACTTGATACAGCACTTCCAATAAGCGCTGAAACTACTGCAATGAGTAGTCCGCATGTTATCGATTATACTCTTACATTCGCATCATCATCTCTTCCTGCAGGCGTAATTACTGAAGATGCAGCTCCTGTTGAAACAGAAACAACCGTAGTACAAGAAGAGACAACTGTAGAAGAGACTACAACAGCAGCACAATCTTTCACAATCAAAGGTGAAATCAAAGAAGATGGCGATAAAATGACTGTTGTTTCGGCAAACGGCAAAACTTACGTTATCGAAAAGGGTAAGCTTTTTGAAGTTTCCGATAACGGTGATTTGGTTGAATTAACGGATAATCTTGAAAACGTTAATGTTTTTGATTCAAACAATAATAAATTAAGCCTTGAAAACGGTAAATTTGTGAACAAAAATGCTTCGGATAGTGATGATAAAATTTTAACAACAACTTCAGATAAGGGCGATTCAAAATCAGCAGCTCCTGTAGTTATCGCAATTGTAATCATTGCAGCTGTAGTTGTTGTTTGCCTTGTTGTTGTTTTTATCAGAAAGAAAAACAAACTAGCCGGTGATAACAATCAGACAGCCGAAACAAAGGAAAATTCCGATAATAACGATGCGGAATAAATAGAAAAAAATCAGAAATTATATTGAGGTTTTACAAATGAAAAATCTTAGAATGAAAAAAATCCTTCCCGTTGTACTTGTTGGGGCAATGATTGCAACTCTTTTTACGGGATGCGAAAAAAACACAGACAATAACCCGGATGCGGGGGCAAAAACTCTCGGAAATCTCGTATACGAGTCGTCCATGGAAAACGAATATGCAGAGCAGTTTAGCGTAGACTACTACAAAGGCGGCTACACATACATTGAAACATATGAGGGCGACAAGCTTTTGGTTGTGCCTGAAAATGCTGAGGATCCGGAAAATCTTCCAAGTGATGTGGTAGTATTCCATCAGCCTGCCAAAAACATCTATTTGGCTGCATCCGCAACAATGGCTTTGGTTAATGCCATCGGCGGTATAGACAGTGTATCGCTTTCCGGAATTAGTGCGAATGATTGGTATACGGAAGAAGCAAAAAAAGCAATGGATGAGGGCAGACTTGTTTATGCCGGCAAATATTCCGAACCGGACTATGAACTTATGTTAACCACCGGATGTTCACTTGCAATCGAATCCACTATGATTTATCACACACCTGATGTTCAGGAAAAACTTATAGAACTTGGAATTCCTGTATTTGTGGATCTTTCAAGTCGTGAATCCAATCCTCTCGGTCGTATGGAATGGGTTAAAGTTTACGGCATAATCACAGGTAACGAAGAAGCAGCCGAAAAATTCTTTGAAGAAAAGTCTGCTGAAGTCAAAGCTATCGAAGGTGAAGAGGCAACAGGCAAAACAGTTGCATTTTTCAGCATCAATTCTTCGGGGCTTGCGGTTGTAAGAAAAACCAACGATTATGTTGCGAAAATGATTGAAATCGCCGGCGGCACATATATTTTCGACAATGTGGGACTGGAAGATGAAAACTCACTTTCGACTGTTTCCATGTCTTTGGAAGAATTCTATAGCACAGCGGTTAATGCGGATGTTATAATATATAACAGTACAATAGAGGGCGAAATAAACTCAATTGACGATTTGATTAATATGAATGAAATCTTTAAAGATTTCAAAGCGGTTAAAGACGGCCAGGTTTGGTGCACGGACAAGAACATGTACCAGGCAACGGATGCCATTGCCGATGTTATTGTTGACATGCGCGCAGTTTTCTCTGAAGATGCGGACATGATAGCAAATATGCAATATTTAAAACAATTGCATTAATTCCTAATCATTAAGGGATTAAAGCTTAAATAACTTTAAGGGGTTAACAGTGAAAGCTAAAACAGTTACGGGCACAAATAATAAAAGAAGCGATGATTTGAAACGTATTTCGAGATACGGCATTGTTTTTGCTGTATTAATCATCGCTTTGATTATTATTCTTATATTGAATATAAAAATCGGCAGTGTTAATATTTCCGCAAAAGACATCTTAAATATTTTATTTGGCGGAGCGGGGGATGATGTTCAATACGGCATTATCTGGAAAATCAGGATGCCTCGTCTTTTGATGGCGGCCATTCTTGGCGGAGCTTTGGCACTTTCCGGTTTCTTGCTTCAAACATTCTTTGCAAATCCAATCGCGGGTCCTTATATTCTCGGTATTTCATCCGGCGCAAAGCTGGTTGTTGCCTTTGCAATGATTGTAATTACGCAAGCTGTGGGACACGTTAATTCAGCAGAACTTATTATTGCGGCCTTTATCGGTTCCTTGATTTCCGTGGGCTTTGTTCTTTTGGTGTCCAAAAAGGTCAATCGAATGTCCATGCTTTTGGTTGCGGGTATTATGATTGGATATATTTGTACCGCAATCACGGACTTTGTGGTTACATTCGCAAACGATTCCGATATAGTAAATCTTCATAACTGGTCAAAGGGCAGCTTTTCCGGCATGTCTTGGTCCAATGTTCAAGTGGCGGCGGTTGTTGTAATTATTACGGCAGTTGTTGTATTTTTCATGTCTAAGCCTATCGGCGCTTTCCAACTGGGTGAATCCTATGCCCAAAGTATGGGCGTTAATATAAAAGTTTTTAAGGTTGCCCTTATTATTCTTTCAAGCATTTTATCTGCTTGCGTTACGGCTTTTGCGGGTCCTATTTCTTTTGTGGGTATTGCGGTTCCGCATCTTATTAAGTTGTTTTTGAAAACATCAAAACCGATAGTTGTCATCCCCGCGGCTTTTCTTGGGGGCGCGGTATTTTGTTCCGCTTGCGATTTGATTGCAAGGACTGCATTTGCGCCATCGGAGCTTAGCATCAGCACGGTTACGGCAATTTTCGGCGCACCTGTTGTAATTTGGATGATTATCAAAAGACGTTCGAGAGTATAGGAGGCAGTTATGGCAGATTTTTATTTTAAAACCGAAAAATTATCCGTCGGCTATAATGGTAAACCTCTTATAAAAGACATTAATATCGAACTAAAACGCGGCGAAATTCTTACACTTATAGGTCCGAACGGAGCGGGTAAATCAACAATTTTAAAATCCATAAGCAGTCATCTAAAAACCATTGCAGGTACCGTAATGATTGATAAAGCCATGCTTTCTTCCATGTCATATAAAGAAATTTCTACAAAAATGGCAGTTGTTTTAACGGAGCGCATGAAGCCGGAACTTATGACTTGCAGAGATGTTGTGGCTTCGGGCCGTTATCCTTATACGGGACGACTTGGTTTTTTAACGGAAGAGGACAACAAAATCGTTGATAATGCCATGGAAATGACAAATTCGAGCGAGATTGCAAACCGCGATTTTACGGCAATCAGTGATGGTCAAAGACAAAGAATCATGCTGGCCAGAGCTATTTGCCAGCAGCCGGAAATCATCATTCTTGATGAGCCGACTTCATTTCTTGATATCAAGCACAAGTTGGAACTTCTTGATATCCTCAGAAAAATGGCTAAGGAAAACGACATTGTTGTTATTTTATCTTTGCACGAAATTGACCTTGCACAAAAAATATCGGATAATATTATGTGTGTAAAGGGTGAATATATTGTAAAATACGGAAGTCCCGAGGAAATATTTGTGGGGGATTCCATTAAAGAGCTTTATGATATTCAAAAGGGTGAGTACAACATATTTTTCGGCAGCGTGGAGCTTCCGAGACCGGAGGGAGAAGCAAAAACTTTCGTAATCGCCGGAAACGGTAGCGGAATAAATACTTTTCGCGATTTGCAAAAGATGCGTATTCCTTTTTACTGCGGAATATTGGGCGAAAATGATATTGATTATCAGCTTTCAAAATCTCTCGCTAAAGAGACTGTAAGCGAAAAAGCTTTTGCAATCTTTGGAGAAGAGGCTTATGAAAAGGCTTTGAATTTGTTGAAAAAATGTAATAAAGTAATTTGCACATGCAAGGAATTCGGGGCGGTTAACGCTATTAACCAAAAGCTTTTGGACAGTGCAAAAAGCTTGGGCTTGGATATTGAATACAGATAGCCTTGACTTTATGGTATAATCTGTAATCAAATTTAAATAAACAAAGGTTTTGATATGGGAAAAGGCATAGGACAATATGTTTTAAAAGATAATAAAAAACTGGCTCTGGGTTACACCACGGGCAGTTGTGCCGCTGCAGCAAGCAAAGCTGCGGCTGTTATTTGTTTTACAAAAGAAGACATATCCAAAATCAAGTTAATGACACCCAAGGGAATATTGCTTGATCTTGATGTCCTTGAAATCAGCCATTTAAGCGAAAACGAGATAAAATGCGCCATAAAGAAAGATGCCGGGGACGATCCGGATGTAACGGATGGAATCATGGTTTATTCCACCTTTAAGATTGTTTCAAAGGAAGGAAGTTCTTTGAAAATCAATCTTGACGGCGGAGTCGGTGTTGGCCGCGTAACAAAACCGGGCCTTGAACAAGCTGTGGGTGATGCGGCAATCAATAAGGTTCCGCGAGAAATGATAAAAGAGGCTGTTAGGGAAATATGCGAGGAAAACGACTTTTTGGGCGAGGTTAACATAACTATAGAAATCCCGGAAGGTGTGGAAATTTCCAAAAGAACTTTTAATCCGCGTCTTGGCATAGAAGGTGGCATTTCGGTCCTGGGCACCAGCGGTATTGTGGAGCCTATGAGCGAGGAAGCTTTGATTGCAAGCATTAAGCTGGAAATGCGTCAAAAGGTTAACTCCGGGTTGAAATATCTTGTTATTACTCCGGGAAATTACGGAAAAAGCTTTTTATCCACCAATATTCCGGTGCTTTCGGATGATGCCTTGAAGTGCTCAAACTTTGTGGGTGAGACTTTGGATTATGCCCTGGAGCTCGGAGTTAAGGGGATTTTGTTTGTCAGTCATATAGGCAAATTCGTAAAAGTTGCGGGTGGTATTATGAATACCCATTCAAAAAACGCGGATGCCAGAATGGAAATTATGGCTGCAAATGCCTTAAGGGCGGGCGCGTACAACGAAACGCTCAAAGAAATAATGTCGTGTCTTACAACGGATGAGGCTGTTAATGTCCTTAAAAAACATGATATTTTAGATAATACCATTAACAATATTTTAGAAAAAATTTTGTTTTATTTAAATAACAGAACATATGGCAATATCGATTTTGGTGTGATTTTGTTTTCAAACGAACACGGAGAGCTTGGTAAAGCCGGAAAGGTTGATGAGATATGTCGGGAACTTTGTACGGAGTAGGCGTGGGTCCGGGAGATCCGGAAAACATGACCTACAAAGCCGTTAAGTGTATTATAGATGCGGATGTTATTGCCGTTCCTTGCAAAAACAAAGATGACAGCGTGGCATATAAAATTGTAGCGGGCCTTGTCAAAGATTTGGATAAAAAGCCCCTTTTGGAAATCGATATGCCCATGACAAAAGATAAAATCAAGCTGGAAGAGGCTTTTAAGGCCGGAGCGGACATGATAGAGCAATGTCTGAAAGCCGGGAAAAACGTTGCCTTTGTAATTCTTGGAGATCCATGCATTTACGGTACTTACATTTACATCTATAAGGAAATCGAAAATAGAGGCTACAATACTGCGATAATTAACGGAATCCCGTCATTTTGCGCGGTTTCGGCGCGGCTAAACGATTCGCTTTCCGAAAAAGACGAAATGCTTCACATTATTCCGGCATCTTATGAAATCCATGATGCCTTAAGACTTCCGGGAAGCAAAATTCTTATGAAAGCCGGAAAACAAATGAAAATGGTGAAGGAAGAACTGAGAGCGTATATTTCCGAATGCGAAAAATCAAACAAAACAGTCAGTGTTAAAATGGTTGAAAATTGCTCTATGGCAAACGAAAGAGTATTTGAATGTGTTGAGGATATTCCCGAAGATTCGGGCTATTTCAGCATTATTATAGTTAAAGAACATTTAAAGCAATAAAATCATACAGGAGGTCAATATGATTAATTTTGTGGGAGCGGGCTCCGGAGCGGTGGATTTAATAACTGTCAGAGGCGCCAAACTTCTTGGCGAAGCGGATGTTATCATTTATGCGGGTTCATTGGTTAATCCGGCACTTTTGGATTATAAAAATGATTCTTGCGAGGGTTACGACAGCGCAAAAATGACTCTGGAAGAAGTAATAGAAGTTATGGAAAAAGCCGAAAATGAGGGCAAAATGACAGTACGTCTTCATACCGGAGATCCATGTGTTTACGGCGCAATCCGAGAACAAATGGATATTCTCGACGAAAAGAAGATTGAATACAAGAGTACTCCGGGTGTAAGTGCATTTTGCGGTGCCGCTTCGGCCCTTAATCTTGAATATACTTTGCCGGATGTTTCCCAAAGCGTGATTATTACACGTATGGAAGGCAGAACCCCGGTGCCGGAAAAAGAAAAAATCGCTTCATTTGCGGCTCACAATGCCACAATGGTTATTTTCTTAAGTACCGGACTTTTGGAGGAATTATCAAAAGAGCTTATAAAAGGCGGATACAAAGAAGATACACCGGCTGCTATTGTTTATAAGGCAACATGGCCCGAAGAAAAGAAGATTATTTGTACTGTGGGAACTCTTGCCAAAACAGCAAAAGACAACAATATTACCAAAACAGCCCTTATGATAATAGGTGATGCGGTAACACATACAAATTACGAAAGATCGAAACTTTACGATCCGACATTTACAACGGAATTCAGAGAAGCCACAAAATAGGATTTTGATTCTATGGAAAAAACTTTAAAAAAGAAGACGGCAATTCTTTGCTACACAAAAGCAGCTAACGAATTGGCCGAAAAAATCAAGCAAAATGAAGAGGAACTGGGTTTGGAGTGCGAGATAACTTGCAAGCCGTTAAATACGCCAAAATGGGTTAAAGATCATTTTGATTCTTTTGATGTTCTTTTGTTTATTTGCGCCATGGGCATTGCCATAAGGCATATTGCGCCTTTTATTAAATCCAAGCTTACAGACCCTGCCGTAATCGTTATGGACGAAAAGGGGAAAAACGTTATTTCGGTTCTTTCAGGACACATAGGCGGTGCAAACGAGATTACCGATATTTTGGCAAACAAGCTTGGGGCAAATCCCGTAATCACAACGGCATCCGATGTTAACAAAAAGATAGCGGTGGATGTTTTTGCGGTAAAAAACGACCTTGTAATAAGCGATTTTGATATGGAAAAAAAGATTGCGGCCGAGATTGTTGCGGGTAATAAAGTAGGTCTTGTATGCGAAGGAAATATTGTGGGTCCTGTGCCGGATGAACTTGTTTTACTTGATGATATCAGCGATTGTATCGGTAAACTTAAATATTGCATATATATTTCGGACAGTAATGATATCGACAGACTTTCGGGAGTTAAGACCTTGCAATTGATTCCAAAATCAGTTGCTTTGGGACTGGGGTGTAAAAGAGGAAAATCCTTTTCGGAAATAGAAGAAGCGGTATTTAAAGAAATTGACAGGTTGGGACTTAAGAGAGAAGCCATCGCATCTATTGCATCCATTGATTTGAAAAAAGACGAGCCGGGATTAAAACTTTTTACGGAACATTACGGCATTAAGACGTCTTTTTATTCGGCTTTGGAGCTGGATAAGCTAACAGGTGATTTTGAGAAATCCGAATTCGTCGAAAAAATCACCGGTGTGGACAATGTTTGCGAAAGGGCATTGATTAAGTTCATAACGGATTTTGATTCCGATTTTGATAAAGACAATCTTTTGCTTAAGAAGAAAAAATGCGATGGTATAACTCTTGCCGTTGCGAAGACAGATTGGAGTGTTTGCTTTGAATAAGATTTACGTAGTAGGTATAGGCCCGGGAGCTTATGATTATATGACAATCAAAGCCGCAAAAGCCTTGGAAGAATGCGATTGCATCGTAGGTTACCCGGTTTATGTGGATTTGGTAAAAAAGATGTTTGATGATTCTGATCTTAAGGCAAAAAAAGAAATTGAATTTCTTACAACGCCTATGAAAAAGGAAGTCGAGCGTTGTAAAATGGCTTTTGAAGAGGCAAAGAAAGGTAAATGCGTTGCTATGGTTTGCTCCGGAGATGCGGGCGTTTACGGCATGAGCGGACTTATGCTTACTTTAAAAGAAGAATATCCGGGGGTGGAAGTGGAAAATGTAAGCGGCGTTACCGCCACTTTAAGCGGAGCCGCAGTGCTTGGCGCACCTCTTATTCACGATTTTGCGGTAATTTCCTTAAGCGATCTTTTAACGCCTTGGGATGTAATTGAAAAAAGACTTGAAAATGCGGCTGCTGCGGACTTTGTAATGGTTATATACAATCCTTCCAGCATAAAACGCCATGATTATCTTAAAAAAGCCTGCGAGATTATTTTAAGACATCAGCCGGAAAACTTGGTTTGCGGCACGGTGGAAAATATCGGACGTGATGGCGAAAAGATGACATTGCATACTTTGGCGGAATTGAAAGACGTTCAAGTTGATATGTTCACTACAGTCTTTATCGGTAATTCAAAGACACAGGTTATTGACGGTCGAATGGTTACACCGAGAGGATACAAAGGAGTAGAGGATTAATATACAGCTTTTTTTGAAAAAACGCATGATTGTACGTAAAATAAAACAATATCAAATTGAAAAAAGCTAAAAACTTTGATATAATATAGCGAGTCTTTGATTTATATTTTAAAATAGCGGATTTGTGGTTTATAATATTATTTTAAAAGGAGTATATTTATGAATAACAGTAGAGATATTACAATTTTCGAACTTAAAAATATCGGAAAATCTATCTGGTTTCTTTTATTTACAATCTGTACATCGGCTCTTTGCGTGTTCAGTTTTGTAATGTTCTTTTCGTCACTTTACGGCGGACTGTTTATCAATTATTTGGCATCGGTTGTTTTTTACACAATTCAGGCAATCGGTCTTTGGCTAATTTACGCCCAGTCCATGTCGAAAGGTAATGCTTTTTCCACAACGGGTATAACAATGTTTAAAGTAATCGAAAACATCAAGTATGTTATTTTGATTATAGTTGCGTGCCTTTTCCTTTTCCTTGGCATACTTTTCCTCATTGTTATTTCTATCGATCCGGATGCATACTTGTCAACCGATATACAGGATGTGGTAACTTATATTACATATTCGGTTCCGGGTATGAGTTCACTTTATACTGTTTTGGGAACAAGCGGTTTGGGAGCCGTTTCGGTTTATGCCTTTACTATGGTTATATCGATTGCTTTCATAGTTGCGGGCGGTATTATACTTGCAATCGCACTTATTTACTATCCAAAGCTTTTAAGAACACTTATTTCCATGAGATCAAGTGCTAAATTCGGTGTACCTTTT
>CACZQX010000254.1 GCA_902783445.1 uncultured Lachnospiraceae bacterium | reverse complement strand
TTCCGCAAGGTCAAAAATCTGATCCCTCGGGTCATTCGTGATGTAATGAATCGTAAGATTCGTCTTCGCAAGAAGGTAATCAATCATTCCCGCGTAGTATTTATAAAATCCGCTGCTCTCGGAATAAAAAACCAGGTGCTTATTAACGACCGAGAAGAAGCGCTTGTAATCCTCTTTTTCCTTTTTCGCAAAAGCCTTATCTTCCGCGGTTTTCCGGCCTTTTTTACCTCCTAAACTGTTCAATTCGGCAAGAGACTTCTTGCTCTCTTCGAGTTTTTCATAATCCACATACTTTTTCGGATTGATAAAGAAGTTTAAGATATAAAGCTGTGCCGTGGAAAAAAGATTGGAGAATACCCAGTATACCGCCACACCGACAGATACAAAGAAACCGAGATATAAGGAAAGTCCGACACTGATAACCAGCATAATCAGCTGACTTACAAAGGACTGCTCTGCCTGAATCACATTACTTTTATTCTGGCAGATACACATAAGCAGTGCAGAAAGCGCTGCGATTACCGGTGAAAGCAGATATAAACCGCCCACCTTGGAAGGCACTGCCGCCAGAGAAAATCCGAGAAACATCATGTCAACGGAAGGATCCTGCATGCCAACTTTAATTGCCTCGATTACAGCCATCAGTAAGACTAACTGAATAATCGTCGGGATAATCGATACAAACGGATTATATTTGTATTTCTTATAGATAGCCGCCTCTTCGTCGGCAATCCGTTCACGGTCGCCGAAGAACTTCGCTTTCATGAAGTTCAGTTCGGGCTGCATTTTTACCATCTTGATGGAATTGTACTGAAGCCAGATAGATAGCGGCAGAAGAATAATCTTGCTGACAAGAGTAAACAGAATAATGGCAAGCCCGTAGTTTTGACAAAGCCTGTAACACAATTCCATTATGACAATAAAAGGTTTAAATATAACCTGCATTACTTAACTACCTCCACCTGCGTCCAATCGCCGGCGTGCCCTCTTTGAATACATTCGCTGAAATGCATGTTTCCTTCATCCTTATAGAAAAATACATAGCATTTACGTTCTCTTGTATCCCCTTCTTTCCAGTCGGTAATCTCCGATGCGGGAGCACCGTCTTTTAAGCGTTCCACTGCCTCACCGAAGTCCTCAAAAGAAACCGGTGCATCATTGATAACCATACGGGAATTATTTTCATTGATTCCTTTTACCAGAAATACCGGATGAAGTCTGTCTTCCGGAATATCTTCCAGAGAAAAGCCGTGATCAGCCATCAGAATAATCACGGAATTATCGTAAACATCACTTTCTTTTAGTTTATTCAAAAACTCGGAAGCCACATAAAACGATGCTTCCACGCACTGTTCATAGGTTGTGCCTCCTACTTTATTTGCTTTTTCATCGTATTCAAACGGAATATGCGCGCCCTCTAAATGATAGAGTTTGAAGAACTTGTCATCTGTAATGTTGAACTCGCAGTTTTCGATATCATTTAGGAACACGTCATTAAAATCCGTATAATAATTTTCCGCAATCGCGCTCTTCTCATCCGCCTGGAAATCCCGGTAATATACTTCGCAAAGCTTCTTAACATCAAACGGTGCATAACGGAATCCCACAAGTTTAATCATTCCTTTTAAGTAGGACAGAACATCAATTTTAAGCATTCCTGCCCCGTAAACATTGTCAAAAGTAAGCACCCGTTTGCTGCTGTACGGGTAGCAGTTCGGTTCATAGTATCCGATCCGGTAACCATCATCCTGAAAACTCTGCAAAAGAACCGATTCATCAAACGCCTTCGCAACATAGTCGGCAAAAAATTCATTTGATGTTGCATCGAAAAAGGCACCCGATAAAAGATATGCTACAGAATATTCTGTCTGCGTATATGTGGAAGTCATGTTTTTATAGAAAGTGAAATCCTTGAACGTATCATAGTACTCAGGCTTTTTATCGATAACCTCCTCAAAGACGTCCGCGTCTACCGCATCCAGAATTACCATGATTACATTCTGTTTTCCCGAAAAATCAAATTCCGCATCTTTATTGATGACCACTCTGGTCTTTTTCTCAAATCCTTTTTTCTGAATTCCAACGGTGCAAAGAGTTACCAAAAGAATCGCGCTTAAGAAAAGCACTGCATACTGAAGGTATTTTTCTGTCTTTTCATACTTGAAAATTTTGATTAAAACGACAATGATTGCAGTCAATACCGCTATAACCAGAATTGAATATACTCTGTGAATTGAAATTGCCTGCCAGTCGATTTCCCTTCCGTCTAAAAGCGGCAAATCCTTCGCTAAGAAATTTCCTTCCACATAAAAAGCAAAAAAGAGAACTACTCCGGCACAATACAGGACTTTATATACAATCGGATGAATCAGGTTAGCCAAGAACAATGCCCCGAAGATAACCGCGGCCGTGAGCAAAAACATAACCAGCTCTATACCGAGAATATTGTATAAATCAAACCAAAAGTCCGTCATATTCGTAAAATACAATTCCAACGGCGCATACAAAAAGAGTAAAAATCCACTTGCCGCCGCAAGAATAATCGCCTGTTTTAAGTGAAATTTTTCTCTTTTCTTCTTTTGATTCATCTGTACTTCCGACACTTTTTTCGTTGTCCTCGTTTCTAAATTACAATTCATCAATAAGGGTAATAATCTCTTTGATCGGCATTAACCGGTCATCGACCTCTTTCGCCCTGTGATGTTTCAGTATATCCACCGCCGTCTGCTGCATTGCCGGAAAGGCCGAACGTGTAAGCTGATTGGCGTAAATAACAATGTTTACACCATGTTCCGCAAGTTCTTCCTCCGTAATTTCATTGAAGCTGGACGGAACCACAACAATCGGAGTTTCCCTGTCCTCTGCTCTGAATTTATCACAAAATTCCAATATTTCCGCAGGGTCTTTCTTCCGGCTGTGAATCATAATGCCGTCCGCTCCGGCTTTCACGAATGCATTCGCTCTTTCCAACGCATCTTCCATTCCCTTTTCCAAAATCAGGGATTCTATGCGTGCAATAATCATAAAATCATCGGTAAGCTGCGCTTGCTTTCCGGCTGAAATTTTATTACTCATTTCTTCAACGGATGCCTGCGTCTGCTCAACCTCGGTGCCGAAAAGACTGTTTTTCTTCAATCCTTTCTTATCCTCAATAATGACTGCGGAGACTCCCATTCGTTCCAACGAACGAACGGTATATACGAAATGCTCGGTCAATCCGCCGGTGTCACCATCAAAAATAATCGGTTTCGTGGTAACTTCCATGATGTCATCTATGGTCCGGAAGCGACTCGTCATATCTACCA
>CACZQX010000253.1 GCA_902783445.1 uncultured Lachnospiraceae bacterium | reverse complement strand
TTGTCAATAAGAAATTTTAGATTGAAAGACCTTGTAAAATGTAAGTATTTGACTTGCTTTAATAAAAATATTATCATTTATACAAGAAATTTTTGCGGATATCCGCAAAAACCGGGAGAGGGGAAAACTATGAAAGCATTAAAAAAACTATGCCTTGCATTTATGATTATTTTTGCATTTATGCTTACGGCATGCAATGGGAACAAAACAAATCATAATTCGGAAGAAAACACGTATGAAGTTGCCGTAGCAAAAACGGGAGACATTATCATTCTTTACACCTCTGATGTTCATTGCGGGGTGGACAAAGGTTTTGGATATGCGGGTCTTAAAGCGGTTAGAGACTCCTTTGAGGCAAAGGGCTACGAAACCATTCTTGTGGACAACGGTGATGCTATTCAGGGCGAACTTATCGGAAGCGCGAGTGAAGGTGAAGATATTATAGAACTCATGAACGATTTGCAGTATGATATCGCGGTTCCCGGCAATCATGAGTTTGATTACGGTGTTGAGGAATTCATGGAACTTACGGAAAAAGCGGATTTTCCGTACATCAGTTGTAACTTCACAAAAAACGGCGAAGTAATTTTAGATCCTTACATCATAAAAGAAGCGGGAGGCAAAAAGATTGCCTTTGTAGGTATCACGACCCCTAAAACAATCAGCGAATCCACGCCGAGTCTTTTTAAAGATGAAAACGGTAATTATATATATGATTTCATGATAGATGAAACGGGCGAATTGCTTTACAATGCCGTTCAAAAGGCAGTGGATGATGCAAGAGCCGCAGGTGCGGATTATGTGTATGCCTTGGGACATTTGGGCTCCGCTGCATCCGCAAGCCCTTGGACAGCTGCGGAAGTAATTGCAAATACGACGGGCATTGATGTGCTTATAGACGGTCATAGTCATGACTGTGAGCAGATGCTTCTTAAGAACAAAAACGGTGAAGATGTGGTAAGGACTGCCTGCGGTACAAAAATGCAGGCCATAGGTTACAGTCATATAGATCCGGATGGTAAAATCGCGGAGACAAATATTTACAGCTGGGATAACGAGATTTCGGCGCCGGAGCTTTTGAACTTGGACAATGATATTTCCAAAAAGGTAAAAGATAAGCTGGATGTTCTTAACGAGTTAATGTCGGAAGTTGTGGGAAGTTCCGACTTTGACCTGACAATTTTGAATCCGGATAAAACGGACGAGAGCGGCAAGGCTTTAAGAGCAGTCAGAAATTCGGAAACCAATTTGGGCGATTTTACAGCTGACGCATTCAAATACTGCTCAGGTGCAGATATAGCGATAATGAACGGCGGAGGTATAAGGGAGAATATTTCGGCCGGGGATATAACAATGATGGATTTATTTAATACACAGCCTTTTGGTGATAAGCTTTGCGTAGTTGAGGCTACGGGACAGCAGATATTAGATGCTCTTGAATGGTCATATCGCGCTCTTCCGGCTGAGGAGGGTGGATTTTTACAGATTGCGGGGCTTACGCTTGAAGTAGATACAAGTGTTGCAAGCAGTTGCACCGCCGATGCCGACGGCAACTTTGTTGCTGTGTCGGGAGACAGACGAGTTCAAAATGTAAAGGTTAACGGCGAGGATATAGACCCTAATAAAACTTACAGTTTGGCGAGTTCAACATACCTCCTTAAAGAATCGGGTAACGGTTTAACGGTCTTTGCGGGGGCAAATGATATAACCGAGGTTATAATGTCCGATTATAAGACCATGGAGAAATACATAAAGGAAGGATTGAATGGCAAATTATCTTCCGATTATGCAGATCCTCACGGTCAGGGACGTATTGTTATTAAATAAGATGCATGACAAATTTTGCAATTTCTGTTGACATATTAAAATTGCCTACTTATAATATGTAAGAAATAAATAAAAAAAGACGTTGATAAAGACAGCGGTTTTGATTGAAATTTTCAGAGAGTCTGCGTTTGGTGCGAGCAGATAAGAGTAAGCATAATCGGTATCACTTTGGAGTCGCAGCCTGAAATCTTTTGGGAAATTAGGGTTTGACGTAAGACCTGCGTTAAAGGACAAGTGTATGATGGTACATTTAATAGGTGGTATAACGACGCTAATAATGGCTTCGTCCTATTATGGACGGAGCCTTTTCTATTAAAAAACAAAATGAAGGAGTAAAAGTATGTATAACAAAGTTCCAACCGATCTTAAGTTTGTGGAAAGAGAAAAAGCAATCGAAAAATTTTGGAATGACAACGAAATTTTCAAAAAGAGTATCGAACAGAAGAAAAATTGCGATACTTTCATGTTTTTTGACGGACCTCCGACAGCCAACGGAAAACCTCATATAGGCCACGTTCTTACACGTGTTATCAAAGATATGATTCCGCGTTACCAGACAATGAAAGGTCACAAGGTTCCGAGAAAGGCGGGTTGGGATACACACGGACTTCCTGTTGAAATAGAAGTTGAAAAGATGCTTGGTCTTGACGGCAAAGAACAGATTGAAGAATATGGTATCGATCCATTTATTCAGCATTGCAAGGAAAGTGTATGGAAATATAAAGGTATGTGGGAAGATTTCTCCGGTACCGTAGGTTTCTGGGCTGATATGGATAATCCGTATATTACATATGATAACAACTATATCGAAAGCTGCTGGTGGGCGCTTAATCAGATTTATGATAAGGGTCTTCTTTACAAAGGCCACAAAATCGTACCTTACTGCCCACGTTGCGGTACACCTTTATCAAGCCACGAGGTTGCCCAGGGCTATAAAGATGTTAAGGAAAAATCGGCAATCGTGCGCTTCAAAGCAAAAGGCGAAGATGCATATATCCTTGCATGGACAACAACACCTTGGACACTTCCTTCTAACCTTGCACTTTGCGTAAATCCTGATGAAACTTACGTTAAGGTTAAGAACAACGCCGACGGCATGACATATTACATGGCTGAAGCCCTTGTGGGAAAAGTACTTGGCGAAGATACGGAAATATTGGACAAATTCCCGGGCAAGAGCCTTGAATACAAAGAATATGAGCCACTTTTCCCTGAAGTAATGGCAAATATCACATTAAACAAAAAAGCTCATTACGTAACATGCGACAATTACGTAACTCTTACAGACGGTACAGGTGTAGTTCATCTTGCTCCTGCTTTCGGTGAAGACGATAACAGAGTATGCAAAGGCTATGACCTTCCGTTTATTCAGCTTGTTGACGGAAAAGGTGAGCTTACAAAAGAAACTCCATGGGCAGGCGTGTTCGTTAAGAAAGCCGACCCTATGATTTTAAAATACCTTGAAGAAAAGGGACTTTTGTTTGATGCTCCTAAATTCGAGCATAGCTATCCACATTGCTGGAGATGCGACACACCGCTTATTTACTATGCTCGTGAGTCCTGGTTCATCAAAATGACAGCGGTTAAAGAAGACTTAATCGCAAATAACAACAAAATCAACTGGATTCCTGAAAGTATCGGTAAAGGACGTTTCGGTGACTGGCTTGAAAACATCCAGGATTGGGGTATTTCCCGTAACCGTTATTGGGGTACTCCTCTTAATATTTGGGAATGTGAATGCGGTCATCAAGAATCAATCGGAAGCATAGCAAAACTTAAAGAGCTTTCGGATAATTGTCCTGATGAAATCGAACTTCATCGTCCTTACATTGATGCGGTAACAATCAAGTGTCCGCATTGCGGCAAGGAAATGCACAGAGTTCCCGAGGTTATTGACTGCTGGTTTGATTCGGGTTCAATGCCTTTTGCACAGCATCATTATCCTTTTGAAAATCAGGATTTATTTAAAGAGCAGTTCCCTGCAGACTTTATTTCGGAAGCGGTTGACCAGACACGTGGTTGGTTCTACTCATTGCATGCCATTTCAACACTTATTTTCAATGAGCCTGCATATAAGAATGTTATTGTTCTTGGACATGTTCAGGATGAAAACGGTCAGAAGATGAGTAAATCAAAGGGCAATGCGGTTGATCCTTTTGACGCTCTTAATGAATACGGTGCAGATGCCATCAGATGGTACTTCTATGTAAACAGTGCACCATGGCTTCCAAACCGTTTCCACGGAAAAGCCGTAGTTGAAGGTCAGCGTAAGTTTATGGGAACGCTTTGGAATACATATGCATTCTTTGTACTTTACGCAAATATAGATGAATTCGATCCTACAAAGTACACACTTGATTATGACAAACTTCCTGTTATGGATAAGTGGTTGCTTTCAAAACTTAATACGGTAATCAAGACAGTTGATGATTGCCTCGGAAACTACAAGATTCCGGAAGCTGCTCGTGCTCTTCAAGACTATGTTGATGAAATGAGTAACTGGTATGTTCGTCGTTCACGTGATCGTTTCTGGGCAAAAGGAATGGAGCAGGATAAGATTAATGCTTACATGACATTATATACAGCGCTTGTTACAACATGTAAAGTTGCGGCTCCTATGATACCTTTCATGACAGAAGATATCTACCAGAATTTGGTGAGAAATGTAGATAAAAACGCTCCTGAAAGTATCCATCTTTGCGACTTCCCTGTTGCAAACGAAGCTTTCATTGACAAAGAACTTGAAGACAACATGGAAAAAGTTCTCGACAGCGTTGTTCTTGGCCGTGCGGCAAGAAATACTTCAAACATCAAGAACAGACAGCCAATCGGTAAGATGTATATTAAGGCTGACTGGACACTTAGTGAGTTCTACAAAGAAATCATTGAAGAAGAGCTTAATGTAAAAGAGCTTGTATTTACTGATGATGTGCGCGATTTCACATCATACTCCTTCAAACCGCAGCTTAAAACTTGCGGACCTAAATTCGGTAAACTTCTTGGTCAGATTAAGAATGCGCTTGCAGGCCTTGACGGCAATACAGCCATGGATGAGATTAATGCTACAGGTCAGTTGAAGCTTAAACTTGACTCCGAAGAAATTGTAATGGAGAAAGAAGACTTGCTTATCGATGCGGCTCAGACAGAAGGCTATGTTTCCGAAAGCGATAAAGCTATTACCGTTGTTCTTGAAACAACACTTTCCGATGAACTTATCGAAGAAGGTTTTGTACGTGAAGTAATCAGTAAAATCCAGACAATGCGTAAAGAA
>CACZQX010000252.1 GCA_902783445.1 uncultured Lachnospiraceae bacterium | reverse complement strand
CGAGGCCTGCTCCAACTTCAGCGGCTCCCGAAATTCTTATAATAAAATTATATATGATTTGTATCAAAAACGCAATACTTCACCTGCAAAAATCGTCTGATTCCATTTCTATGCCTGATTTTCAGTGTATCTGCACGCCGGATAACCGGTACATCCCCAAAAAACTCCATATCTTCCGCTTCTTTGTTTTAGCATGCAGCCACAGCGCGGGCACTTTCTTATTTTTTTGGCCGCTTCAGAAGGATTTTCCATCTCCCTTTCCAGACATTCAAAGATCTTCTGATTCATTCTACAGTCATTCAGTGCACGGTGAGCACCCGTAGAATCGATATGATAATGAAAAGCCAGATCCGTCAAAGTATGATGTGCAAGCTCAGGCAGATAAGCCTGTGCAATTTTCAGTGTATCAACATAGTCATTTCCAACCGTCTTTCCATAGTATTTCTGAGCATCACGACAAATAAATTTCATGTCAAACGTATGTATGTTATGTCCAACCAGAATATTGTCCCCTGCAAAGTCAAGGAACTCCGTCAATGCCTTATCAAATGTTGGCGAATCCTTCACCATGTCGTCCGTGATGCCGTTTACGTTACTGGCATAAAAAGGAATTGGCATGCAGGGATTTACCAATGTCGAGAATTCATCCACAACCTTACCATCTACTGCTTTGACGGCAGAAATCTCAACGACTTCATCCTTTATGACGGAAATTCCTGTTGTCTCAAGGTCAAAGACAACATAGTCCTTCACGTAATTGTTGATCAGTTTTCCAACTCTATCCGAAAGCATATCCATCTCTCCTCAGTTCATGTAACTCACCAACTAAGTATACTCTATTTTTACTTGCTCGCCAAGAAGTATTATATGTGAATTTTTGATTGAAATAATATCAAAGAACGCCTATAATAAAATTAATTAAGGGGGGACGTTTCCATGGAATTTATTTATCAATCAGCTGAAAGTATTCTTCGATATGTGGTAGAGTTTTCGACCTTATTGCTAGAATTTTTTGGAATCTGTATTCTAATGATTACCGCCGTGAAAAGCTTTATTCTCTGGATCAAAAAGGACGAAGCCATCCGCCTACGCCTTGCACAGGGCATTGCCCTCGCGCTGGAGTTTAAGCTTGGCGGAGAGGTCCTTCGAACCGTAGTTGTCCGTGAATGGGCTGAGCTTGGCATCCTTGGCGCCATCATCGCACTCCGTGCCGCCCTCACTTTCCTCATCCATTGGGAGATCAAAAACGAACGCAAGGCACTCTCCCACTAATACACATAATATACTACTATTATTTCTACATTATGAAAAAGATTCTGAACGCTCCTTAAACATCATGGTTCCGTACATGTTCAAAATAAAGCATGTAGTTGGTTTTTGTGGATCATATTCCACTTCAACCTCGCCCATAAATGCGTGCGGATCCTTGTTAATCCACTCGATCTCTGCTTGATAAACCTTGCCATCCACCTCATACTCATACACAGGAACATAGGCACTGTCAAAATACCTACCGCTCACAAGCGTCCGATAATTTGCATAGACAAACTTTCCCTGTGTCGTAGCCGTACAGCGTGTCCTCAGATATATTTTCCAAATGAATTTCGCAGAATACGCAATCACAATCACTAACACAATAATACCGATAATTAGCCGCATGATATCCCCCCTGATCACTTCAAGCGTCCTCTGAAATATTTACTCCTTCATAAATGGTTTGAGATCTTTCACATAGCTTCTCACAACGCTACCGCACTTTAAGCATATGGTATGATAAAGTACCGAGCCGTGAAATCCGTCATCAAGCGGCGAAACAAATCTGGCTTTTGCCTCTGTAAAATCTTTTGATCCACAAAAAGGACATTCTTTGATCACCTTAACCTCTTCCATCTTAGCTCCTTTCGCATACCCTAAAACCCAATCAGAAAATCAAATCTCGATTCATGATTTTATCATATCAATTATGCGAATTTCGGACAATCTAAGAATCACCACGATAAACCATCCCATCGTGCTAACTAGCATCTCTTCTATCACACATACCTTATATTCTTAGTTTTATACCCCTTAATCAACGCATCATGCGTAAGAAGAACCATGTCACTGGAAATCGCCTGACAGATTAGCATCCTATCAAAGGGATCCTTGTGTTCCGGTTCCGTTTTAGGTCTTTTTAACATTTGTAGAATGTGCACATTTTTCCCTTCAAGAGGCATCACCTCAAAACCAGCGGCTTTACACAAATCCTCAATTCTTTTAGCCGTGAAAGGCATCATGTCAGGTTTTGCAAGCCGCTTTAGCTCAATTTCCCATAAACTAAGTACACTGACAAAAATCTCATTTGCCGGATTTAGAATAATCATCTTTGCTTCTTCTGGTAACTTTTGTGTATTGCCAAGCGCCCAAAGAATCAAATGTGTATCTAAAAGTATCTTCATAGTCTGCTCCCTTCAAAAAGATCCGCAATCTCCCCATCAAGTCCGTCAAATGCCTCGTCGAATCCATCCGGAAACACCAGCTCACCTTCGGCAATACCAATCCTTTTCGAAACATCCTTTTCAGGTACTAACGTGATCTGCGCCACTTGTTTTCCGTCACGCGCAAGATAAATCACATCTTCCTCCCTGTTTTCCAACATCTTTATCAATTTCGACAAATTCGTTTTCGCCTCAAGCATGTTCACCATTGTCATCTTAATCACCTCGCAATCACTTAGCTAATTTATTGGCTAATTTCATTTTAGCAGTTTCTACGCCATTCGTCAAGCCATTTGCCATTAGCATACCCAT
>CACZQX010000251.1 GCA_902783445.1 uncultured Lachnospiraceae bacterium | reverse complement strand
GGTTCCTCCCATATCCACAATATAAGCTTTTTTCGCGGATTGGAGATAAGAACCGCCTTTAACGCTTGCGGCCGGTCCGCAAAGAAGTGTTTCCACAGGATGCTCTTTTGCATACTCTTCGCTCATCATCGAACCGTCGCTTCTCATAATAACCACCGGCAAATCCAAGTTTTTCTTCTTTAAAACCTCCTTTACGGCATGAAGGAATCTTGCTATAACCGGCAAAAGCTTTGCATTAAGTAGCGCGCTTGCACCTCTTTGTATAACATTTCTGTCCTGAAACAACTCATAGGAGCACACAACGGGAATATCCGCTATTTCTCTTATAATGTGGGCTGCCTGTTTTTCTTTTACACCGTTGTTTCTGGCGGAATTCATATCTGCAATGGCAATACTGTCAAAGCCGGACATCTTTTCTTTTACTTCTTCTTTAAATCGTTCCCAATCCGGTTCTTCCAATCTATCATCACCGCAATTTAACATATACATGTTATCCAAGCTATCAAATCCGTATGAACGATAATTGTCTTTTATGGCCTTTTCGTAAGCGGCTATGAAAATCATAAGAACTCTTCCGCCTTTGTTTTCCACACAAGCATTGGTTGCCAAGGTTGTGGAAAGCGCAAGATATGAACAATTTTTAAGCAAATCTTCCGGAAGTTTTTTCAAAGAATTTTCTATACCGATTTCAAGATTCGAATGTGTTGTTTGCGACTTGGCGCTTGCAACTATTTTTTTGTTTTCAAAATCAAATATTACCGCATCCGTACAGGTTCCGCCCGTATCTATTCCTATTGCTAACATAATACACCTATTCCCTAAGTTCTTTTTAAATCTGACTTTAATTATACACTATAATTTTGACCTTAAACAACGCAATTAATACATAACAAAAAAGAGCCTTTAAAGGCCCCCTTTTGCTGTATATATATTTATTATGCAGGAATGTGCTCTTCCAAAATGCTTTTTAAAGAAGAAATTGAACTTGAATGAGATCTGGCGATTTTAGTATCGCTGCCCTTTATTTCTTTCATTGCACAATGTACCATATCGTGTGATACCGTTCCGGTAAAAAGTATTAGCAAATCTGGATTTCCGATTTTGTCTCTCAAAGTTCCTTTCATCTGAGTGTATACCTTTGCACTGCAATTATATTTTTTACATACACTTTTATAATTCGAAACCATTTGGTCATTTCCACCAACTATAACAACGCTCATAACAATCCTCCTTTAGTTAGTAATATCTAACTCTTTATCAAAAAAATTTTCTGTTTTCAAACATTAACACCGATTAAGTATCGGTTAGCTATAACTAACTATATAATATCTTTTTATTTTTGTCAACAAAAATTCCAAACTTTTTTATGCCGGTTTTAAATACTTCTCGGAAAATTCGTGCATAGGAATAGGCATCGAATAATAGAAGCCTTGGAAATAGTCGCATCCAAGCTCCGCAAGCACTAAAGACATATGCTCGTTTTCAATTCCCTCCGCCGTGATTTTAAAGCCCAATTGCTTAAATGTTTTAATCATCATCGGTAGCACTTCATCCGGATTATGATAATAGTCCAATACAATATCCATATCCAATTTTACCGTAGTAAAAGGAATCTTTTTAAGTCTTGCAAGGTTTGAATAACCCGTTCCGTAGTCATCAAGAACCAAAACAAATCCTTTATCTTTTAATGCTTTAATTTGATGTTGCATGGAATAGTCGTCTATTGTAGATTCTTCCGTTATTTCCAAATGAATCAATTCGGTATCCACACCATGCTTGTTTGCAATGCTTTCCAACTGTTCGGCCAAATCCGCTTGAAGCATCTGAATAGGTGATAAATTTACGTTTATCCAGCTCAAACCCTTCATTTCCGGACCCGACTTTTTGATAAATTCACATGCTTTTTCAAAGACTTGAACACCAAGTTCATGCACGCGACCCGTACTTTCGGCAATCGGAATAAACATATGCGGCGGAATAACATTTCCTTCTTCGTCTCTGAGACGTGCAAGAGCTTCCGCTCCGATGATTCTTCCGCTTTCCGCATCTATAATAGGCTGTAAAAATGCTTCGATTTTGCCGTTTTCTATTGCATGTTCAAAACATCTTTCTATTTCCAATTGTTTTTTGGTTTCTTCAATATCTTCCGCGCCTATATACAAAGGACGTCTGTCATTAATAAAATCCGCTCTGTCCAAGGCTGTTGTAATTGTTCCCTCAATAACCTCCGCGGATAGCTTGTTCTCTTTGTTCGAAAAGATTACATAGTCCGCATTCAAATACACTTCCGATAGTTCGGACTTCCACGAACTTTCAAACTTATCCGCTATTTTTTCGCAAGCCTCTTCTTTATTAATGCGACTATCCGTCAATATTACAAAACGTCCTCTGGAAAAGTAGAAAATATGTGATTTCGGAAACATCTGATTTAAATAATCGGAAATCATATGCAGAGCATCATCCATTTGTGTTGAACCGTATATTGCACGCATTTCGGAATAATCGTGAATAATAAGACAGATATAATTCTTCCACTGATTGCCGGCCCTTTCATCCAAAAAGTCCGTCAATGCTTTTCTGTTAAAAGCCGTACTTCTTAAGTCTAAATAAAACTCCGGATTTTCAAAAGAAAGATATACAAGCAAAATTGCCATTAAACAGAAGGTATCCATCAGCAAGTAATTCGGTAAAAGTATACGGAAAATCAAACCCGCTCCGATAATGACATTGTAGAAAAGAAGGCTGAAAAGTTCTCTTTTTCTTACCAGCACATCGCGTTTTATGAAGAATGACAAGAATGCCATTCCAAGATAGAAGAAGGAGCAAAAATATGTAACGTTATAGAAAGGTCCCGCATGATATCCGGTCTCGTTTACAATATAAATCATTCCCGTAAAAGGAGAAAATGCCGTAACTACCAAAGAAAGATATAATGGCAGACGCACAAAGTATTTTATGGCAGGAAATTTTCTCGGGTATATATGCAAAACGCTTATTACAAACTTAAACAAAACGTAAGCGCGAAGCATAAAGAATACGAAAAACAACATATTCGCCACACTAACAAGCACAAGCGGATGCTCTTGATAATTATTATCCAACACGCTGGAAACAATATCCGAAATTACAACAAGGGTTTCTATAATAATGATTTTTAAAAAGACTTTGTTTTGTCTTATGCCAAGTCGAGGCAACGAAAAATAGAATATCAAAAGAATAAACAATATTAATAAAGTAGGACAAATAAAACTAAAGTTCCACATATTATTACCCCATTAAAATACGTGCACCCTTTAGTACAATACAAGATTATCCACCTCATCTAATTTCATTATAAAGTATTGATGTCTATATTACAAAACATTTTTTTTATTTGGCAACAATAATTCCGCCTCCCAAAAGGACATCATTTTCATCGTAAAATACGGCCGATTGTCCCGGGGTTGCGCTTTTTACTTTATCTTCAAATTTTACTGTTATATTTCCCTTATCATTTTTTGTTATGCTTGCGGGCTTAGCGTCATGTCTGTAACGAATTTTAACTTTGCATTTTAATTCTTCACCCTCAGGCAAGTCCTCTATTGCCGTAAAACTTACATCACAGACTTCAACTCTGTCTGTGTAAAGCAATTCTTCGCTTCCCAGAACCACTTCGTTTTTTTCCACATCTATTTTATTTACATACAAAGGCTGTGTGCTTGATATTCCGAGGCCTTTTCTTTGGCCGATTGTATAGTGAATTATGCCCTTGTGCTGTCCAAGGACTTTTCCTTCACTATCCACGAAGTTTCCGCTGCCTTTAAGTTCTCCCTTATAATTATCTTCAATAAAGTCCGTATAACTGCCGTTCATAACAAAGCAGATTTCCTGAGAATCTTTTTTCTCCGCTACCGAAAGTCCCGCTTTTCTTGCTATTTCACGGACTTCATCTTTGCTTATATCTCCCAGAGGCATAAGAGTATGACTTAGCTGTTCCTGGCTAAGTCTGTAAAGCATATATGTTTGATCTTTGTCCGCAAATGCAGCCTTTTTGACGCTATATCTTCCGTTGTCCAGTTTCACGATATTTGCATAATGTCCCGTTGACACATAATCGGCCTCAAAGACCTTCATCACATGAATAAGTCTCTCCCATTTAAGGCATCTGTTGCATTCCGTACAAGGATTCGGAGTCATTCCCTTCGCATAGGCTTTCATAAAAGGTTCCACAACCTGATTTTTAAACTGTTCAACGCAATTATATGTGTGAAAATCTATACCTATTTTCATTGCCACGGCTCTTGCATCGTCTATTTCGCAACATCTGCTTTCTTCGCCGTCTTCGGCCTCCCATGTTCTTAGGGTAACACCTATTACTTCATATCCTTGTTCTTTTAAAAGCAATGCCGTTACGGCACTATCCACGCCGCCGGACATTCCAACTATTACTTTTGCCATTTTATATTCCTTTGCAATTACTGCTTAACTCTTTTTTACTAAAATCTTTTACATTATAGCAAAAAGTGTTTATCCATTAAAGGAGTCCAAGCAGCTCCGCTATCATAATATAATTGCCCAGTGTCAATGATACAACGCTCATATGTATCTCCTTAATATTTATTCTTTAACCATAAATACAGGAGCTGTTCTTTCGTTTTCGTGGGCAACTATAATGTTTTCTTCACATGCCATACGCATAAGTATTCCGGTAAATTTGCCATTGTATGTATAAAGTCCCGGCATATTGATGTAAGGATGCCATTTGCCGTCTCCCCAAGCAAAATCAATGTTGTCGGTCATATACTGTGTACAATACTCTTGGGCTACAAAGCCTTTTCCGTAAAGGTCTTTTGTAACTTTTTCCCAATCCGCTTGGTTGTACTCGCGTCCTGCCGCATATACGCCTTTTGATGCATAAGCATCCATAGGTTTAAGCATAAACTTGTCTTTATCTTTGTTAACTTCTTCAAGAGAAATATACTCTTTGGAGAATTCAACCGTCAAAGGCACATGCTTTTTAACAAAAGCGTTTTCTTCATCGCTTAAAAATTTCTTCGTTCTCTCATGATGCAATACATAAAAGAGCCATTTTGTATGGATAATCTGGGTCGCAAAATCGCCGGCTATAAATACCGCGTCATCTTTTACGGCATTGATAAAGTCACTTACTTCATCAAAATGATCCATAATATCGGCCGTTACCGCCCTTCTGTAAATTGCGTCAATTCTTTTTCCCTCTTTTGTATATAATACACCATTTTCGTATTTTAGGGTACGAATATCGCAAATTTCACAACTTATTCCGGCAGCCTTAAAATGTCTTTCGAATTCCTCGAATTCCTTTAATGTAGCATTCTCCAAAAAATCAGCGAGAACAACATGTGGGCTGTTCTTTTTCTTTTCGTAAGAATCGTATATATCCATAAATGTTTTAACCCACGAATCAAACAATTCAAAGGGCTCAATCTTAAATTTCTTTTCAACTTCTTTATGAGCAGGATTGTGGACCAATGCTTTTCTAAGCTCCAAATCTCTTATCATTGCGGCCGCACCGTCGGTATTTATTTCACAAAATTTAAAATCACCGCTGTCTTCATGGTAAAAAATATCAATTCTGCAAATCGGCAAAAAGCTTTTCGATCTTCTCGGAAGTAAAATAAGCTCCTCAAGCTCCTTGGAAAAAGGAAAGAGCTTTCTGTAATCTTCATGTGTGCGATACTCTTCTATAACCTTTCCGAATATCTTGTAGCTCATTGCCACAACATCTTCAAAATCGGCAATGGCCTTTTTATCGAAAACCTTTGGAATGTGAACCGTCTTGTCCAAAACATTGTTGTACATAAGAGGTGAGTTTTCTATTGCCTCTTTTGCCACAAGTCCGGCCTTTTTGTTTTCTTCCATATGTGAATTAATGTGTTCTTTGTAAGCTTCAAATACCTGTTCCTGTAATCTCATAAGTAAACCTCCTGTTTTCATTTGTTTTTTCAAAGCCTTGTATTGGTCATATAGCAAACGCACTCAACATGGGCAGAGCCCGGGAAATTATCAAAAGGCGTCAGCTCTTCCAACTTAAAACCGTTCTTTGAAAGATAGTTTATATCTCTAGCCAAAGTCGCACTGTCGCATGAAACATAAACAAGTCTTTTGCATCCCGATTTTATAATTGTATCGAGAAGCTTTGTATCGCAGCCTTTTCTTGGCGGGTCCACCACTATAACATCCGGTTTTTCTCCTGTTCTTTTGTAATAATCCGGAATAACATCCTCGGCCGCTCCCGCAATAAATTCCACATTATCTATTCCGTTTTGTTTTGCATTTTCCTTTGCATCCTCTATGGCCTCAGGCACTATTTCCACACCGAACACCTTACCTGCTTTCTTTGCCAAAAACAAAGATATGGTTCCTATTCCGCAATACAAATCCCAAACTTTTTCATCTCCTTTAAGATTTGCATATTCCAAAGCTTTTTCATACATCTTTATGGTCTGGGCGGGATTTACCTGATAAAAAGAAAGGGGCGAAATATTAAAGCTTAAATCCCCGATTTTGTCCCTAATATAGCTTTTACCCCACAATGTCTTACAGTCTTTTCCCATTATGACATTGGTTTTTTCTTTGTTTGTATTCAACACAAGACCCGTAAGCTCCCATTTTGTCGAATCATCCGAACTGCTTATTGCATCCTTTAATCCTTTAACCAGCTCATCACTGTTTGGGAATTTATCACCGTTAATCACAAGGCAAACATTTATTTCTCCGCTTGCAAATCCGTTTCTGATTAAGATATGTCGCACAAGCCCCTTGTGAGCCTTTTCATCATAAGGCTTTATCTTATTTTCTTCCATAAAATCTCTAACTGTTTTCAGAATGCTCGCATTTACCGAAGGCGACGCCATACAATCATCTATTTTTATAACGCTGTGAGTTCTTCTGGCAAAAAAGCCCGTTACGATTTTTCCGTCTTTATCCAAACCCACGGGGAATTGAGTTTTATTTCGATAACGAAGATTTTTCTCGCTATCCATACCAATAATGGGCTTGAATATAAAGTCCTTAACTTTGCCGATTCTTTCGATATTATTTCTTACTTTTTCTTCTTTAAAGCTAAGTTGTGCCTCGTAAGACATATTCAAAAGCTGGCAACCGCCGCATTTGTTTGCAACCGGACAGTTTGGCTCCACGCGGTCTTTTGACGGCTTAACTATTTCAAGCAATTTGGCATATCCATAACTTTTGCCCGCTTTCATAACCTTTGCTTTTATTTCATCTCCGCAGACCGCGTCTTTTACGAAAAACACATAGCCGTCTATTTTTGCTATGCCCTCTCCATCGATGCCCGTGTCTTCAATTTTTAAATCCAAAATGTCGTTTTTGTTATACATATTTAATTGCTAAGCCTTTTCGCTTTATTGTTATAATGAATTCTTTCGCATATAAATATTACGATTCCCGCTATTGTTGTCCAAAAGATAATATTTCCCAGTAAATTTCTTATTATTTTATATATTAATTCCACTATCAACATAAATCATCAACCAACCTTTCTGAAAAGTTCCCAAATGTACATCATACAAGTTCTCGGAATTATTTTTCCAAGCATCCTGTGGATAAAGCACATAAAGCCCGGTGTAGAAACCGCAAAGCCCGCTCGACTTGCCCTAAGAGCCCGCCTTACCACGTCTTTTTGCTTTGTTGCCAGTGGAAAGCCCGCTACTCCCGCATTAACATTTGCGTTCGCTTCGTTGTTTTTGGCAACACCGATAAATTCCGTGTCACCTACCCACCAAGGACATACAGCCGTAACAACTATACCCTTTGGCAAGAGTTCCATCCTTAATGCTCTTGTATAGTTATATAAGAACACCTTGCTTGAAGCATAGAGATTTAAATGTTGTAAGGGCTGAAAAGCCGATGTGGAACATATCTCCACAATTCTATCCCCGGCGCTCATATAAGGAATGCAAAGAAGGGTCATTATAACTGCTGCTTTGCAATTCAAATCTATCATATGTGCCGAGTCGTAGCGCGAAACCTTTTCGTAGTTTCCGATTTTGCCGTAGCCCGCACAGTTTATAAACAGGCCTATTCTAAAGCTTTGGTCTGCGCTTTTTGCAGTCTCCAGTGTATGTTCAAATTCGTTTATTGCCTCTTCGCTCGTAACATCCATGCTTATTATTCTTGTTTTGAAATTTAAGGATGCCGCAACTTGCTCAAGTCTTTCGCGTCTTCTGGCTATAAGCCATATTTCGTCTATATTTTTTTCTTTCTCCGCTATCTCTCTTGCAAAGCCTACACCCAAGCCGGATGATGCGCCTGTTATTAGTGCAACTCTCATTTTATCTCCTCCAACTTTTATATGCCCGCAGTGGGACATACTGTATACATCAACTACATTATAACAAAAAAAGAGCTAAAAAAGCACCTTTCGATGCTTTTTTAGTTCTTTAATTTATCGATTGTTTTTTATTCTTTAAGACTGAATTTATCCACCAATTCTTTTAAGTATTTTGCATGATTGCTCATTTCGTTACTGAGTGCCAAAGATTCTTCGGATGTTGCAGCATTATTTTGTCCCGCATCGGCAATATCTCCGATATCCGTAGACATTCCCTTAACGGAGCTTGCCTGCATTGTGGAATCATCCGCAATGGTTTTAACCTTTTCGGCAATTCCTTGAACTTCCGAAACCATCTTTGCAAGTTCTTCCGCCGTTTCATTTGCAACGCTTATACCCGCATCAACGTTCTTAAGTGATGTATGAATAAGCTCTGCCGTGCTTTGTGCCGCTTGTGCCGTCTGTCCCGCAAGCTGCGAAACCTCAGTGGCAACAACCGCAAAGCCTTTACCGGCCTCACCCGCTCTTGCCGCCTCAATGCTGGCATTTAATGACAAAAGATTTGTCTGTGAAGCAATATCATTAATTGTATCGATAATCTTTGAAATTTCCTGTGATGAATCGGAAATGGCATTCATTGCAGCCACAACCTCTTGCATCTTTCTGTCGCCCGCTACGATATTTTCCGCTACAATCGTAGCTTCTTTTGCAATATTCTCCGCTTCAACCGAATTAGTGGTAATTTCTTGATTAATCCTGCTAACGTTATTGGAAAGCTCATCTACAATCATAGCCTGGTCGGTAACGGTATCCGCAAGGTTTTGACCTGCATCCGCAAGGTTATTGGAGCCTTCCGATACCATTCTCGAAACTTGCATGATTTCCCGCATGGATTCGGAAATCTTCTTTGTAAAATCTTCAACAGAAGTCTGAATAACTCTAAAGTCTCCATCAAAATCTCTGTCAAAGGATATATCGAAATTGCCGTCTGCCATAGTCGACATTACTTCACTGATTCTGTCAATATAGTATGTCAAGGCTCCGACTGCGTTTCTTAACTGAGTTGCAACTCTGCCGATTTCATTATCTTTATCATAATTGATTTCAGCATGAACGTTTCCTTTTTCAAGTTCTCCCGATGCATCGATAAGAACTTGAAGGTCATTTTCAATGTTATTGATAAGAGCTCTGCTCTTCTTTCTTGTGCTCAGAATAATGATTATAAGCGCAACCACAAGAACGGCAACCGCCACACCCGTTATAATAAGAATCGTTACATACTTATTATATGCCTCTTTTTCTGCCAAAGCGCCGGTTTCATCCAAGGCATCCGCCAAAGTTTCCGACACATCATTCAAGGTTGAGTTGTAATAAATCAGAGCTTCATCACTCTTTCCGGCCTCAATCAATGCCAGCATTTCAAAAGACGCATCTCTTACTGCATTCCAATCGCTTGAAAGTTCGCTACCAAGTGATGCATTATTAAGGTTTTTGGAAATCGTTTCAAAATAACCGCTGATTTTTTCAAATCTTCCGGTAAGGTCTTCGCTTTGTTCAGCCGTAACTTCGGGATCGTTTGAAACAAGCGCAAACAAAAGTCTTTTGTTAATTGTCTGCACATCTTTACGTATTTCCATCTGATACTGTTCCGTTACAAATTGAACATTGTAGAAAGTAAGGAAATTTACCGCAATCACTGCCAGAAATACAAGCATTAATATTGCGCTGATTGAAAAGGTACGAATTGTAGACGCCGAAAATGCACCTAATGCTCCGGCAATGGTTTGTTTTTTTGATTTTGCCCCCATGAATACCTCCTAATTGGTTGTTTATCAGTTATTTGCAACAATTGAAACATCTCCCAAATTTAACGCAATTATCGCATCCACACCCTACAAGATAATTATAAATCCTTAATAGTATCATAACAAGAATTATTTTTTAAAAAAATCCCGCACAAGGCTTTTGTACGGGATTTTGGGGCTTTTTCCTATATTTACTGTTGGTTGTATGGTTGTCCGTTCATATTCGGCTGTCCCATATTTGGGTTTCCCATGTTCGGATTTCCCATATTCGGATTTCCCATGTTTGGATTTCCCATGTTTGGACCGCCCATATTAGGGCCTCCCATATTTGGATTTCCCGTATAAGGTCTGTTAAAGTTAGGATTATACTGATAATGGAATGCCTGACTAGGATTTCCGCTCTTAATTCTTACAGCTGTGCCGTAAGCAAGGATTTCCGCGCCACCCTGCATAACCTCAGCAGATCCGTATCTTACGCCTACAATGGCATCGGCATTCATGCTTTGTGCCATATAAATCATTCTTTCCGTAGCAATATTACGTGCTTCACAAAGCATATCCGTATAGCTTTCAACTTCGCCACCTACAAGGTTTTTAATGCCTGCCATAAAGTCATGACCGATGTGCTTTGCTCTTACGGTTGTACCCTGAACCAAACCGAGAAGTTCAAACTCCACACCCGGGATTGATTCTGTAGTAAATATTAACATTTTACTTCCTCCTTGTTATTATACAAATTTTATCGCTTATAAAAGCTTTACTAACTATTAATTTTAAACCTTTTTGGATTTTTTTCAATTGCTTTATGCATTATGTGATTTTATAATTAATTGTGTGGTGAAATATAGTAAACAGGAGTGTTAATTTAGATGAATTACAAAGAAAAAGCAAGACAACTGGTTAGTGAAATGACTCTCGAAGAAAAAGCCTCTTTATGTTCGGGAGCTTCTTTTTGGAAAACGCAAAAAATCGATAGATTAAATATTCCCGACATAATGGTTGCCGACGGCCCTCATGGGCTTAGAAAGCAGGGCAAAAACGAAGACCATTTGGGGCTTGGTGAAAGCATACACGCAACTTGTTTTCCAACGGCAAGTGCCATAGCTTGCTCTTTTGACAGTAAACTTATTGAAAAAGTCGGAAATGCTTTGGGAGAAGAATGTTTAAAAGAAAAAGTTGCGGTTATATTGGGACCCGGTGCCAATATGAAAAGAAGCCCTCTTTGCGGACGTAACTTTGAATATTTCAGCGAAGACCCATATGCTGCGGGCAAACTTGCAGTTGCTTGGATAAAAGGTGTCCAGGCACTGGGAATCGGCACATCTTTAAAGCATTTTGCGGCAAACAATCAAGAAAAGCTCAGAATGACCATCAGCGCGGTGGTTAATGAGCGCACCCTCAGAGACATTTACCTGAGAGCCTTTGAAATAGCTGTAAAAGAAGCAAAGCCAAAAACAATCATGTGCTCTTATAACAAAATAAATTCTGTCTATTCAAGCGATAACAAAGCTTTACTTACGGACATCCTCAGGGACGAATGGGGTTATGAAGGTATGGTTGTATCCGACTGGACTGCCGTTCATGACAGAATCCTTGGCGTAAAAGCGGGGCTTGACCTTGAAATGCCCGGAAACGGCGGCTTAAATGACAGAAAAATCGTTGCCGAAGCAAAGGCATCCGACGATAATGAATTCGAAAAACTGATAGATAAATGTGCGGAAAATGTTTTGGCATTGGTTCTTGAGCAAAGCGATGTTTTGGAAAAAGACTTTGATTTTGATAAAGACGAACACCATGCTCTCTCGGTGGAAGCTGCCGAAAAATCCATTGTTCTTTTAAAAAATGATGAAAATATATTGCCTATTGATAGCAGCAAAAAAATAGCCCTAATCGGTGAGTTTGCCAAAGCTCCGCGCTACCAAGGCGCAGGTAGCTCAAAGATTAATCCTTTTAAAGTTGAAAAAGCTTTTGATTGCTTGACCGCAGAAGGCTTCTCGATGGAGTTTGCAAAGGGATATTCCGTAAACAGCAATGACGGCCAAAATCCGGAAGAAGCGGATAAACTTATAAAAGAAGCCTGCGTATGCGCAAAGGGCAAAGATGCGGTAATTGTTTTTGTGGGGCTTACGGAAGGTTTCGAGTCCGAAGGTTTTGATCGCAAGGATATGAAAATGCCGGAAGATCAGCTTAGACTTTTGAACGAGCTTTTTAAAGTCAACGAAAATGTCATTGTGATTCTGTCCGGTGGTGCTCCTGTGGAAATTCCTTGGTTCGACAAGGCAAAAGCCGTGCTTCTTTCCTATCTTGCGGGTGAAGGTGGCGGGAAAGCCGTATCAAATATTATTTGCGGCAAAGCTAATCCTTCCGGAAGGCTGGCGGAAACCTGGCCATTAAAGGTGGAAGATAACCCTTCATATGCAAACTTCCCGGGTAACTCAAAAGAAGTTTTCTACAAAGAAGGTATATTTATCGGCTATCGCCATTATGACAGCAAAAACATTCCCGTGAGATTTCCTTTCGGTTACGGGCTTTCTTATGGAGATACAAGCTTTAAGAACTTAAAATGCGATAATGAGATTTATTCTTACAGCAATGAAGAATCGGGCGATGGAGCTTTTGAAGCATCAATCAATCTATCCTTTGTTGTAAAAAGCAACTCTGACAGGAAGCTTACTGAGACCGCATTTATTTTCGTCAGACACGAAAGCGAATTTGTAAGTCTTCCCAAAAAAGAATTACGAAGCTTTTTAAAAATCGATTTGGAAGCGGGCGAAGAAAAAGAAATCCGTGCTTCGATTCCTATAAGCGAGCTTGGCTATTATAACACGGAAATCAGAAAACGTTATGTGGAAAACGGCCATTACAAAATCTACTTATGCAAAAACGTTAGCGATTGTGTTTTGGAAAAAGACATTGAAATCAAACTAAAAGACGGTGAATTAAAGGGTTACACCCCATCGAAAGCCGCCGATGACTACGATGCATTCTTCGCAAATAAAAAATACACGGAAGTTGCGGTATTTAAAAGACCTTTCACCATGGAAAATTGCTTTAACGATGTTAAAAGCACCTTTATGGGACGATTGGTTTACAAACAGGTAATCAAAAAAGTTGCGGGCGAAAATGCCGATAAAGAACAGGCTAAAATGATAGCCGCCATGATGAATGAAATGCCGTTTTACGCTCTTACACAAGCCGCAAGTGCGACCGTGGGCGAAGGCACCATCGAAGGCATGCTGGATATAATGAATCTTAAGATATTTAAAGGTCTTAAAAAGATTCGAAAGTAAGAAGAGGATGAGCTATTGCTCATCCTCTCCGTATAATTTTGTATAATACCAATTTGATAAGTTAAAAATTACTTTTTACAAAAAGCATATTCTTTTTTCCGGTGGCAAATACATTGCGTCGCCTTCAGAAACTCCGTATACATCATAAAAATCATCAAACATTTGGACCATCATATTTACTCTGACGTTTGGAATCGGATGAGTTTCCGAAGCATATATATATTCAAGATAGTCTTTTGAAAGAACTTCGGCAAATATCTCCGCGAGTCTTGTATAGAACTTGTCATAATCAAAATCTTCTTCATCTTCTATGAGTTTAAGTATTACTTGGTAAGCTATGTTATCTGCCATTACCTCGATCAAAACCAATTCTCCGTCAAGATTAAATCCATCAATTATTTCAAATCCGTTTATGTAATTAATAAGTTCGTCACACCTTTTCGTATATTCATCCATATCATCTTCAAAGATTGGATTTAAGCAACCGTTAGCATCTCTTTGTGACCCATCATTGTCAAATGCATGGGCTATTTCATGTGCAATTGTGTGCCCCATATCCGCAAGAATTTCTTCATAGCTTAGATTATCGTAATAAAATATCTCTGCCATGTAGCCGGGAAAAATATTGATTGTATTTGAATATATATCGTATGTACAATTACATTCACAGGCCGCATATTCCGTCCAAGTATCGTCAGAAATTCTATTCTCGTCCAATACTTGCTTCTTGTAGTCTTCAAAGTTTTGTCTTAACAGCAAATAATTCGACAAGAGGCTTCCTCCTTCGGAGTCGGATTTCAACCGTACATTTTCAAAATTTTCAAGTCCTCCGCCTGGTTTTAAAAAACATACATTCATTTTATCAAGTTTAAGCAAGGCCGCGTCTTTACTCTTCTCGCTCATCCATGAAGAATTGCTGACCAATTCCTTGTAAGCATCGATAATATCGGGTGTGAGAGATTCCAAAGCAGCAATACCTTCTTCATCAATACAATAGTCAATAAAAAGTTCCGCCATCAAATTACCCAATGTATTTTCGCTAAAACAAAGATCATAAGCAAAGCTTTCGGAATCCCCCGCATATTCTCCGTATATATCATCATAAAAAGTCGGCGACAAACAATCCCTTATTTCGTTAAAAACAGTCTCCACGGTATATAATTTTATGATATCCAAATTGTCCTCGGTCCATAAAGAATCTATTGTCTTTAGCCAATCACAATTCCATACTATGTAACCGGCTTGCTTATCAAGTCCTTGTTTTGCAAGAAGCGATTGCAAAGGAAAAGACTTGCATGTGCCAAAAACTTCTTCCGCCGAATGAAGCAATTTTCGAAGATCAAAAGATGCATCTTCCTCCTCTCCCTCAACGCTTTTAAGGTATTCATCAAAGTATTTATATTCAAAATTCATCAAATCCGAAGTTATTTCCATAGCTTCTTCCTCACCATAGCCCGTAGCCATTAGGTCAGCTATGCATAAGCTTGCCGAATCATTGCTGTATAAATCCTCTCCTTCAAGTCCGTTGTCTGTAAAAAGATTATTTAAGTCCAAAGCCAAATACGCTCCGCTTTTAGCATCCGGCACAACAATATCCGTTAGCAAAAATGGCATAAAAGGAAAATCCTCTGATAGCAAAAGAGCGTTTAACTCCTCTATGCTATTTACATTGTCAAGCTTATCTATATAATTCATAAGCTCTGCCTCGACATTGTTCTCAGATTCGCAGACTTCCATTGCTTGACCGAAAAAAGTTCTCAACATATCCACCCTCGGATCCTTTATGGACTCATCCTCTATGAGACTGATAACGCTTTCCTCAAGATAATAATCATATTCTTGGCCCATACTGTAGTAGTTGGCGCCTTGATTTTCTTTTATAAAATCAAAATTAACATGAGTGAATAAATCGTCTTTAATATCCGGAGCCTTGTCACATAAATTTCCGCTTACAGTTGATGTAAGCCAAGGTTTTCCCTCCAACAATGGCGGGGTTAAATATATACTTATATTGCAGCCGCTTAAGCAAAATGCCGCAAGCAACAAAATACTTACAAATGCAAGGAAATGCTTTCTCATTTTTCTTTTCATTTTTTCTCCCTAATAAGTTAATAACTTATCTTTACTTTATAAAACCAATCGTTTCAGATTTTCTTTGTCTGTGATCGTTATTTTCCCTCTTCCGAGTTCAACTATTTTTTCGCTTTCAAATCGTTTTAACATTCTTGCCACTACTTCCCTTGCGGAATTGATTTGCACGGCAATTTGTTCGTGGGTCATTTGGATTTCGTCGGATTTGTTTTTTACGCTTTCATCAATCAGGAAAGAAGCAATTCTTTGATCTATCCTTAAGAACAAGAGTTGTTGCATCGCCCACATAACATCGGAAAAGCGCTCCGTTGCGGTCTCGTACATAAAGCATTTAACATATATATTGCTTTCGGACAGTTTAGAAAGTACTGCTGCCGTGATGATTAATATCTCGCATTTATCTTCCGCTATCATTTGTACTTCGAAACTTATGGCATCCATTACGCAAACTGCCGAAAGAACACAGGTTTCACCCTCTCCGATTTTAAAAAGCGTAATCTCTCGTCCCTCGTCCGACATCATAAAAGTACGCACTTCACCGCTTATTATGTTAATAGCCCCAAGGCAAAGATCATCGCTTGAGTGAATAATTTCAGCTTTTTCATATGTTTTAATAACGGCTGATTGCGCCACCAAATCTTTTTCCTTTTCAGTTAAATTCTCCCAAAAGGGTAGCTTATCAAATAATTCTTTTTCCATATTTTTTTAAAATCCTAATCTCAAAGCGGTTTTTTACAATAAACACTCCAACCTAGTTTTATTTTACCATTTAAAAACACCCCGGTCACTTGTTTTTTAGTCTAATGTGACCAAGTTACTGTTCTTTATTTTTCTAAATGATAAACTCCAATCACAAAACAAAAACGCTATAAAAAAATTTTTAAAGGAGAATTATAAAATGTCAAAGACAGTTATTATCGGTGGTGTTGCCGGTGGAGCTACAACCGCGGCACGTCTTCGAAGAAGAAACGAAAACGAGGAAATAATTATTTTTGAACGCGGCGAATATATTTCATACGCCAACTGCGGTCTGCCTTACTATGTGGGCGATGTTATCAAATCCAGGGATGCCCTTCTTTTGCAAAGTCCTGAAGCTATGAAATCGAAGTTTAACATCGATGTTAGGGTTAAACACGAAGTAATTAAAATCCTTCCAAAGGACAAAAAAGTTATTGTAAAAAACTTAAATAGCAACGAGGAATTTGATGAATCCTACGACAATCTTGTTATTGCCACAGGTTCCTCGCCTCTCAAACCACCGATTCCGGGCATTGACGCAAACAACATTTTTAAGGTTTGGACCGTACCGGATACGGATAAAATAAAAGCTTTCGTTAAAGAGCATCATCCAAAACGCGCCGCAGTTATCGGCGGCGGATTTATCGGACTTGAAATGGCCGAAAACCTTCACGCTTTGGGTCTTGATGTAAGCATAATAGAAGCCGCGAACCAAGTTATGGCTCCAATCGATCCCGAAATGGCTGCTCTTCTACACGAAAACATCCATATGAATAATGTTAAGCTTTACCTTGCGGATGGAGTTAAATCCTTTAAGCACGACCCTTCATCAACAAAAATCGAGCTTGCAAGCGGTAAAGAAGTGGAAGCGGATTTAATCATTCTGTCTATCGGTGTTCGTCCAAACTCGGAGCTTGCAAAAGATGCGGGAATCGAAACAAACAAGCGAGGCGGCATAGTGGTTGATGCTTCTTTTAAAACATCCGAAAAAGACATTTATGCACTTGGTGATGTTATAGAAGTAGAACATTTTGTTTCAAAAGACAAAACAATGATTCCTCTTGCGGGACCCGCAAACAAGCAAGCGCGCATCCTTGCGGATATTTTATCCGGTGATAATAAATCATACAAAGGAAGCATGGGAACAAGCGTTGCCAAAGTCTTTGACCTGCACGTTGCAGCTACGGGCTTAAACGAAAAGCAGCTTAAAGCTGCGGGAAAGGTTAAAAATGCAGAATATTTTACTGCCCTTATTAACCAAAAATCCCATGCGGGTTACTATCCGGACAGCACTGCTTTAACTCTTAAATTGATATTTAATCAAGACGGAAAAATATTCGGCGCGCAAGTAATCGGTCAGGAAGGCGTAGATAAGCGCATCGATAGCATTGCTTCCGTAATGGGCATGAATGGCACCATATATGACTTGGAAGAACTTGAGTTATCCTACGCTCCACCATTTTCATCCGCAAAGGATCCCGTAAATATGCTTGGCTTTGTGGCTGAAAACATAATAAACGGAATGGTTAAATTTACCGAAGTTGATGAATTTGACAAAGAAAGCATGACCTTGTTGGATGTGAGAGAAGATCCCGAACTTATGGCCTTTTCCATAAAAGAAGCCGAACATATTCCATGGAGTCGTTTAAGAAATAACTTGAATAAGCTTGATAAAAACAAACACTATGTGGTATTTTGCGCAATCGGAGTTCGCTCTTACAATGCAGCCAGAATACTTGCAGCAAATGGCTTTGAAAATGTAAGTGTTCTTTCCGGCGGAACTTCTTTTTACAAATCGCAACTTTGCAACAAAGATATTCTTTCGGGAAAAGCCGGAGAAGCAGGCACAAACTCATGCTGCGAGGGTAAGAAAGGTGAAGAAGATATGAACGACGGCACAATGAATTTAGCTAAAGAAATAAAGCAATTGGACTGCTCGGGACTTCAATGTCCGGGGCCCATCATGAAAGTAAATCAAACTTTAAAGGAAATGAATGATGGTGAAATTCTAAGGGTTGCGGCAACGGATATGGGCTTTGCGGCAGATATCGATGCTTGGTGCAGACGTACGGGCAATACTCTTGTAAAGACAGAACGCATCGGAAAGCAAAATATCGTTTTAATAAAAAAAGGAATCGAAGGAACAACAGCAGTTCCGGCTTCTGTCATTCCTCAAAACGACGGCAAAACAATGGTTGTTTTCAGCGGAGATTTGGACAAGGTCTTGGCATCATTTATAATTGCCAACGGCGCGGCGGCCATGGGACGCCCGGTTACCATGTTCTTTACTTTCTGGGGCTTAAATGTATTAAGAAAATCAAACGCCCCTAAAGTATCCAAAACATTTGTTGAAAAAATGTTTGGAAAAATGATGCCAAAAGGCAGTACAAAACTTAAGCTGTCAAAAATGAATATGGGCGGCATGGGAACATCCATGATGAAATCCGTAATGAAGTCTAAAAATGTTGATTCCTTGGAAATGCTGATAGATAAAGCAAAAGCAGCCGGTGTTAAACTTGTGGCCTGCACAATGTCCATGGACATTATGGGAATCAAAAAAGAAGAACTGATTGACGGCGTGGAATTCGCGGGAGTTGCATCATATCTGGGCGATGCCGAAGAATCAAATGTAAATTTGTTTATCTAAGAATTCACAAAAATTTAATAATCTGTACACAAGATTGCGTTGATTGTGAATCAAATGACATGTTAGTATTAACTACGAACTCAACTCAATCCACATATAAAGGAGGAATTAAAAATGGCTGAAGTAAATGTAAATTTTGATAATTTTGAAGAAGAAGTAATGAAAGCAGACTTACCTGTATTGTTAGATTTTTGGGCACCTTGGTGCGGCCCTTGCAAAATGCTTATGCCGGTTATCGAGCAGGTAGCCGCAGAAAGCGAAGGAAAAGCAAAAGTTTGCAAAGTTAACATTGATGACGAGATTATTCTTGCAAACAAGTTTAAAGTAACGGCAGTTCCTACACTCATCGTAATCAAAAACGGTGAAGTTGTTGAACAAAGCACAGGCGGCAAAACAAAAGCGGAAATTTTTAAAATGCTTGGTATCTGACAAAAAGAGCCTCGGTTAATCTCCGAGGCTTTTTCATTGTAATTATACAATTGTTAACAATATGCTTTCTTTAAGATACGCTTCTTTTGATTGCTTCACACATAACATCGTTTGCAAGAGTACCAACCAAATCAAGTGATGCCTCTACATCCCCCAAAGACATGGCATAAATGCTGTCACCATCCATAGACGTGTGAATCGGACGAATGCATCTTGCATATGCATCATGTGTCATGCCTGCCAATTTGCAAAGTTCGGTTTTGTTAAATTTGGCATTTGTAAGCACTATTCCGATAGTTGTATTTGTTGCTGTATTCGCAGCATGGCTTGAGTAAGACTCATATAACAGCTCTTCACAAGACAAATCGTTTAAAGCTTTTCCATCCTCACTCATTACGCCTGCTATACGTTGGTTGTTCTTAAAATCATATACGTCTCCCAATGCGTTTACCGCAACAATGGCAGCAACTTTTAACTCCCCAAGCGCGACTCCATAGCTTGCGATTCCCGCCTTAGAGCATCGCTCCATTCCGAGTATTTTTCCTACCGTGGCACCGCAGCCCGCCCCGAAATTGCCTGATTTAAAGTTTCCCCTCTCAGTATTAAAGGCGTTTTCACAAGCCTTATATCCCATTTCTTTATCCGGATAGATATCGGCAGATTTATATCCCAAATCGAAAATATCGGACTGGCATACAAGGGGCACAACAACATCACCCACAGGAAAACCTATCTTATTTTCCGATAAATATTTCATTACTCCGCCTGCGGCATCAAGTCCAAAGGCAGAACCACCCGCCAAAACAACCGCATGCACGATTTGTGCGGCAGCCAAAGGGTCCATAAGGCCGGATTCTCTGCTTGCCGGACCGCCGCCTCTGATATCCAAACCGCATGGAGCACCCTTTGGAGCCACTACTACCGTAACTCCCGTGCCTGCCTCGCTGTTTTCTGTCTGTCCGATTTTAACATTCTCAAATTCCCACAACTGTATTTCTTTTATATTTGCCATATTATCTAACTCCTTTTACCATTATATTGCTATATTATTTAGCGCACGTCAATTAAAAAATCATGCGTAATTTAATGACATGGGTTATAATTTTTTATATTAGATTATGAAACGGACGATTGTTATGATAATTCAAACAGGACAAAGAACGGATATACCCGCATTTTATTCCGAATGGTTTTATAACAGAATTAAAGAAGGCTTTGTACTTGTAAGGAATCCATATAATCCCTTGCAAGTTACAAAGTATTTGTTAAATCCCCATATGGTGGATTTAATATGTTTTTGCAGCAAAAATCCCGGACCTATGCTTAAAAACATAGATCTTTTAAAAGATTACGGCATGTTTTGGTATGTAACAATTACCGCTTATGAAAAAGATATGGAGCCGAATGTTCCAAATAAAGAAAAGGTTATTGATGATTTTATGCACCTTTCCAAAAATGTCGGCAAAAACTCCATGGGTTGGCGCTACGATCCAATAATCATTAACGATAAATACACTGTGTCATATCATTTAAAAGAATTTGAAAAAATGGCATCTGCCATGAGCGGCTATACGGATATTTGCGTAATCAGTTTTGTGGACCTATATTCCAAAGTCAGAATCAATGCACCCGAAATAGCCCGTGTCGAAAGAAATGATAAATTAATTCTCGGAAAAGAAATGATAGCGATAGCAAAGCAATACGGGATGAGTGTGAGACCTTGCGGAGAAGGCGAGTTTTTGGCCGAGTACGGTGCGGATTGCCGCGGTTGCATGACAAAAGACGTTTACGAAAAAGCCCTTGGCAAAAGCTTAAATATTCCCGCGTTTAAACCCCAAAGAAAAGAATGCGCCTGCTATTTAAGTGCCGACATCGGCGCATATAATTCCTGCATGCATCTTTGCCATTATTGCTATGCCAACTATGATGCAAAGTCCGTAAAAACCAATCATGCAAAGCATGATAAGAATTCACCTTTCTTAATCGGCGGTCATATAGAAGGTGAAACAATACATGTTGCTAAGCAAACAAGTTGGATAGATGGGCAGTTGAAATTTGATATATAAAAAAGCACTACAAGCAACACAAGTTGTTTTCTTGTTTATCTCCGAGAAATTGTACCTTTTGGCACCAAATTGCTTGCGCAGGGTACAAAGCAAAAGATTTTTGCATATTATTATTATGATTCTTGATGGCATCCGATAGATCCGCCAGTTCTTCTTTTGGTAAATCCTGAAGATGTTCCAATTTATCCAATATTTCTGCCTTGCCTGCCTTATATTTCATGGAAACCAAATCGTTATAGAAGGCTACGATTACTCCTGTAACAAGAGCAACAACCAGTATTGCGTATATACTCAAAATTATGGACAAAGTTCTGCCAAGAAGCGTTACAACCACAATATCTCCCAATCCAACCGTAGAAAAGATTGAATAACAATACCAGATATATTCTTAAACTCTTCATTTTTACACCGCTTTTCAAAACATTTATTTAATAATTTCGCCTACAATATCAAGCAAGCGTTTAATACTAAATAAATTTTAGCATTTTTAAATACAAATCACAATTAAAAGAATAGAACCACGCGACTATCGCGTGGTTTTCTTATGCCAAGAAAAATACGGCGGCACGGCCGGATTCAGCCATACCGCCGAAGAATTTAATACGGATGTTATATTGCCGTTTATCGCTTATTAGATATTATTCATTTTCTTCTTTGTTATAAACCTTAATCTTGTCATCAAAGAGTTTAAGTATAACTTCTACCGTTCCGTTTACACCGTAATTTGCACTGTTAAGCGTAAGGTCAAAGTTTGATGCATTCTCCCATTGCTGACC
>CACZQX010000250.1 GCA_902783445.1 uncultured Lachnospiraceae bacterium | reverse complement strand
CCAGATGCAAAGGTCTATATTGTCGATGGCATATCCCGTGTTGGTCTTTTTATCTTCAAAAGCGTCATCATAATCCGAAAAGGTTATGCCCGGCGATGTTTCCGTTTGTCCGAAAGATTGCTGTAAATGCTTCATTCCCAGCGTCTTTGTAATAACCTCATAATCTTTTACACTTACGGTGGAGCCGGCTATTATGCCCTTATCCAAGGAATTTAAATCAAAGCTTTTGAATTCTTTGTTGTTAATCATTGCAAGGAACATGGAAGGCACACCGCTAAGCACCGTGCATTTGTATTTATCAACCACTTCCATTGCCTTAAGGGTTTTGAAATTTTTAATAAGGCAAAGTCTTGCTCCCACAATGATTCCGGAAATCAAATTGCTGGTAAGACCAAAGCTGTGAAAAAGCGGCACCATTACGCAATATACATCATTGCCGTCAAAGTGCATGGCTCTTGCACTGGCCATGGAATCGTTAACCAAGTTGTAGTTGGACAACATTACCCCTTTCGAAGTGTTGGTTGTGCCGGATGTAAATAACATGGCGCATGCTTCGTTAACATCCTTTTTTGATGCGGCTTCTTTTATTCTTTCCAGCTCTTCTTTGTCAGCTTCTTTTGCTCTTTCTTTTAAGTTGGTCAAAAAGCCTTCCGCCTCGATATTATGCATCTTTTCTAAATATCTTTTCCTGCTGTTTGGACAGGCCGCCAGGGTCTCTTTAATGTTTTTTCCTTTAAACTCCTCACCCATGAGAAGGTACTCGCACTTTGAATATTCAAGGATTGTGCCTATCTCATCCGTGGAATAGCCGGGGTTTAAAAGAACTGCCAAAGCTCCAAGCTTTTGAATTGCTATAAAGGAGACCACCCAGCCGGTGCAATTGCCGCACCAAATTCCGATTTTAGAGTTAAGGCCCGCGCCTTCGCCTTTAAGCGAAAGAGCCAAAACATCCGAAAGCTCGTCAATTTCTTTAAAGGAATAATCCTCGTTTTTATAGGACACAAAGCTTTTTTCGGGGCTTTTTGCAAGCCTTTCCCTAAAACAATCCGCTATCGTTTTCGACACCAATATTAATTTTTTATCGTAATCAAAAACTTTTTCTTCCGTCATTATTTTTTCCTAAACTCTTTATATCTTATTAAAATCTCTATTTTGAGGCTTTTTCGTAGGCCATAACCGCGGCACCCAAAGCACCCATGTATTGGGCATCTTCCGTTTTGAAAATCTCTACCCCAAGTTCTTTTGAAAGAGCGCATCTTACACCGCCGTTTAAGGCAACGCCACCGCTCATATAAACTTTTTCGCTGATTCCCAGTCTTTTTGCCAAAGATGCTGTACGACTGGCAACGGAGCCGCAAATACCCGCTATCAAATCATCCAGATTAGCCTTGTTTGCAAGCTGTGATATTACCTCGCTTTCGGCAAATACCGTACAGGTGGATGAAATCTTTATTGGATTTTGCGATTTTGCCGCATGTTTTTCAAGCTCTCCTATATCAAGCTTCAAAATGCTTGCCATTACATCAAGGAAACGTCCCGTGCCCGCAGCGCATTTATCATTCATAACAAAGTCGGATATTACACCCTTTTCGTTAAGCTTTATAACCTTTGCATCCTGACCGCCTATATCAATGATTGTGCGGCATTCCTTATCGCAAAAATTTACACCTTTTGCGTGGGCACTGAGCTCGCTTATTTCGCCGTCGGCCATGTCGTAAGTCTTGCGGCCGTAACCCGTTGCAAGAACCTTTTCAATGTCCTCTCTTTTAAGGCCCGACTCTTTTAAGACTTCTGCGTAAGCTTCTTCCGGACCATTGGTGCCGGTGCCCGCCACTTTAAGGACTTTTGCCACTATTTCCTTGCCGTCTTTTAGGATTACGCATTTTGAAGTTGTGGAGCCTATATCGATTCCTAAGGTTAACATAATCCGCTCACCCTCTTTATATTATTAATAATTACTGTACTCTCTTAACATCCGTTGCTTCGCCGGCAGCTATCATTGCTTCAACCTGTTCGTCGGAGTAACCTAAATTTTTGAGAACTTCTTTTGTATGTTCGCCGATAAATCCGCCTCTTTCATATGCAGGAAGAGGTGTTTCGCTGAAGATTACCGGAGTTCTTACCATAGAACGCTCATTGCCGTTAGGGAATTTAACCTTTGCCAAAATGTCCGATTCCCAAGCCTGCGGATCCGCAAGAACCTGATCCCATGTCTGGCATACTGCGTAAGGTAAATCCGCATCATCCATGCGTTTGCACATTTCTTCCAATGTGTATTTGCCTATTTCATCATCAAGAATCTGATAAAATTCAAGCAAATTGCTTTGAAGATTTGTCTGAGGGTAGAATCTTTCATCTCCCACCAAATCTTCTCTCTCTATTGTTTTCATAAATAAAGGATAATGGAAATCGTATCTTGGCATTGAAATCTGAATCCACTTGCCATCCTTTGTTTTATGAGAAACGTTAAGAGGATTGGCTGTCAACTTACGGCTGATTGGATACTGTGTTGAAGGATCGCCGTACTGGCTTGCCTGAAGGTAAAGGGAAATGTCCCAAACCGCTGTATGATAAAGACTTACCGTAACCTGATCGCCTTTTCCCGTTTCTCTTGCTCTGTAAAGTGCTGCAAGAATACCGCTTGCAAGATACATACCTACCTGATGATCGCCGAATCCGGCAACCGCAGACATAGGCATTGAATCAACGTCAAACATTGTTCCCATTACGCCGCCGCGGGCAAAATATGCTGTAAAGTCAAATCCCGGAAGGTCTTTATCCGGACCTTTTTCACCGTAACCGCTTACAAATCCGTAAACAAGCTTAGGGTATTTAACCTTTAATGATTCATAGTCAAGGCCCATTCTTTCAAGACCTTTTTTACGTACGTTTGTTACGAAAATATCCGCCTCCGCAATAAGTTTTTCCATTGCTTCACGGCCGTTTTCCGATTTGGTGTTAAGTGTGATACATTTCTTTCCCGTGTTTTCGAGTGTAAATGTTGTATCTTCCGCATCACCGTAAGGTCTGCCTTCGTTTACCGCAGTAAATCTTAAGGGATCACCGCTTGGTGACTCAACCTTTACAACCTCCGCACCAAGATCCGCAAGGTATCTTGTACAGCATCCCGCTGCGATAAATGTTGCAAGTTCTACTACTTTTACACCTTCCAAAGGACGTCTTATTTCACTCATTATCTTTTCCGGCATCGGGCTAAAGCCCAATGCACTTCCTTTCTGATTTTTATATATAAACTAAACTCTATGCTATAACGTCTTTAAATGTCTCCAAGATTGTTCTCGCCTGCTCGTAGTTTTCCATCTGACGGTCAACTTCTATAAGAGCACAGGCAACTCCCGCCTTGTCACAGGCTTTTTTGATGAGAGGATAATCGAATTCTTCAGGATCGCAGAACTTGGTAAGAACCACAACCACGCCTTTTGCATCGTTTGCTTTTGCCAAATCCGCAATCATGTTCACACGTTTTTTCTCAGGATCGTAAAGAACCGAGCAATTATCCATTTCCGCAAAT
>CACZQX010000249.1 GCA_902783445.1 uncultured Lachnospiraceae bacterium | reverse complement strand
TTACACCTTAAATTGCAAAGGTCCGTAACCGATAATCTGAGATATGTTATTTCTCTTCCAAAGTTATCTATCATAATCACTACAGGCGAAGTTCGCTGTGCCTGTTTCAGCAAAACTAATATCTTCCGAATGTACAATTCGGATAATGGCAGCTTTTACACATTTGGCATAAACCGCCGTCTCCAAGGTTAACAAGGTCGTTTTTCGTAAGTTTAAGATTTGTAAATGTTTGCGGCAAAAGCACATCAAACATGGTGGTAGGAAGGCTTATTGCCGCTCCCGGCACGCCCATAATGGGAATATCCCCAAGATAGGCCAGCAGTGTCATATTACCGGGCTGGGCCGGAATACCGTGGCTGATAATTTCGGCTCCGAGCATGCGTATAGCGCTTGGTGTAAGGTCATCGGGATCCACGCTCATACCACCTGTAAAAATAAGCATGTCCGCACCCTTATCCAAAAGTTTTTTTGCGGCATCCATAATCATATTAAGGTCGTCATCGCAAATCTTAACTCCTATAATCTCTGATGGGAATTTTTTCAATTTTTCCCTAACCACCGGCTCAAATTTATCTTTTATTCTTCCTTTATATATTTCCGAGCCCGTTACAATCACGCCGACTTTTTTGTAATTGTATTCAAGAATTTCAAAAAGCTTTTCATCTTTGCAAAGCCTTTCGTATTCTATGATTTGTTCTTCTTTAGTTACAAGAGGCACTATTCGCATAGATGCAAGTCTGTCCCCTGCTTTTACGGGATAATGATCCGGAATGGAAGAAACCGTAATATCCCCGATAGAATTAATCTTTTTTAGAAGACCTGTATTGACCCTGAAAAGTCCCTCAACGTCAGACATCAAAAGGGTTTTTCCTTCACTGATTTCCGTATAGTGAGCCCCTTTAACGGGCACTGCCTCAGACATCCTTCTTGCGCAGTCTTCTTCGTGAATCTCTCCCGCATTTTCTTCCCAAACAAATACCGTTTTTTTGCCTATATCCAGCATTTTTTCTATATCTTCTTTTTGAATAACATGGCCTCTTTTAAAAAGAGCACCTTTAAAGCCGTCATACATGGCCGTAAGGTCGTGACATAGGCTCATTCCTATTGCATCTTCAACTTTTACTTTTTTCATAATTAAAATCCTATTTATAAATTCACTATATTCTAAAGGCCTTCAATATTGTTCCCTTTTCAATAGCTGTCGAACCTGCCGGAACAATCGCAATCAAATCGCTTTCAATAAGACTTGAAAGCACAACGTTTCCCTGATTTTTGGAAAAATCGATGTATGCTTTTGCATCCTCTATAACAAGTTTTCCCCTTATAAAACGAGTTGCTTTGCTTGCCTTTTTAAATTCCGCTTTTGTTAAGACATCAAACTCTTTTCTTTCAAAGTCTTTTCGTCCGTTAAGCTTAAGCAGCGCCGGCATACAGATTGCATAAAGATTTATTAAGGATGATGCCGGATTGCCGGACAGGCCTATAATAAGTTTACCGTTTTTTTCGGCGTAACAGCATGCCATACCCGGCTTCATGGCAACGCCTTTTATCAAAATGGTTGCGCCCGCACACTCAAAGGCCTCCGGTGTTTTATCGTAGTCACCTACGGAGACACCACCCGTTGTAATTATCCCATCGCAAGTTTCAAGTCCGCTTTTCACAAGCATGGCTATTGACTTTGCATCATCTCCGGCATTTCCCAGATTTACAGCTTCAAGCCCCATTTTTTCCAAAGCGCCTGCCAATGAAAACCTGTTGGAATTGTAGATTTTTCCCGCATCCAATTCTTCACCCGGTTCTGCTATTTCGTTGCCGGTGGATATGATTCCGATTCTTGCTTTTTTAAACACAGTAACTTCCGAAATATTTTCCGAAGCCAAAACACCCATGAGGCCACTGTCAATAAGAGTTCCGGTCTTTGCCAGCAAATCCCCGCTTTTTACGTCTTCACCGGCATAAATTACATTTTCTCCGCTTTTAAATTCACTAAAAATCGTAACTTCCATTTCATCAAACTCAGTCAGCTCATAAGCGCAAACCGCATCCGCTCCCTTGGGAATGGGTGCACCGGTCAAAATCTTTACAGCTGTTCCCTCAACAACTTCTTTAGTCGGAACGGCCCCTGCAGGAACTTCTTCCAATATTTTTAATGTTAGGGGATTGTCCTTTGATGCGCCTTTGCTGTCCCGGGCCCTGAAGGCATATCCGTCCAAGGGCGACCTGTCAAAGGGCGGTATGTTTCCTTTGGCTTTTAAATCAAAAGCCAGCACTCTGCCCAAACAAGCATCAAGTCTGACTTTTTCCGTTTTTGTTGCCGATGTATTTTCAAGAAGAATATCGCAAGCTTCTTTTACCTCTGCTTTAACTAACATTTGCCTCTCCTTATTTTTCATTAATCTTTTTATTTCAAAAACAAAAGCTCTTCTTTTGAAATTTCTATTCTGAGATTATGAATATCCAATTCTTTTCTTTTTTCTTTTTCGATTTCCCAACCAATGTTTGCTTTGCAATCGATATTCTTCGGTCTAAGCATAAGAGTATAAGAGAAGGGATTTTCTATTTCTTCGGTAATTTCCACATCAAAAACATTTTCGTTTTCGACCGCTTTTTTCGCCGACGCATCCTTTATATGATGCATTCTTACTCCCAGAAAGTTTGCATCTTCGGGAACTTTGTCGATGCTTAAACTTATCCCCCAATCTTTTGCAAAAACCTTTTGTTCATCCACTTTTTCCAGCGGGGAAATATTTTTACAGCCCGTAAGGATTGCCGCATTTAATGTCATGGGTTTTTTAAATACATCTTCTTTTTTCCCGATGCAGTCAATGCATCCCCTGCCCATAATGGCTATGGTTTTTGAAAGTCTGAAAACTTCGTCTCTGTCGTGACTTACCAGAACCACGCTTTTGTTAAGGGATGAAAGAACCTTTCTTAAGTTTTGTTCCAGTTTAAACCTTATATGGCTGTCCAGCGCCGAAAAAGGCTCATCAAGAAGCAACACATCCGGCTCGTTCAACAAAATTCTTGCCAGGGCAACTCTTTGTTTTTGCCCGCCGGAAAGCTGTCTCGGGAACTTATCTTTGCAATCTTCTATCCCGAATTTTTCAAGCATTTCATAAATCTTTTCGATTTGTTTTTTATCTCTAAGCCCCTCTCTTAGGTTCTTATACACATTCATATTGGGAAAAAGGGCATAAGATTGGAAAAGATAACCCACTCCTCTTTTCCCGGCCGGCAAATTAATGTGTTTTTCGGAGTCAAAAAGAACTTTGTCATCCAGCACAATGCGACCCTTATCGGGTTTT
>CACZQX010000248.1 GCA_902783445.1 uncultured Lachnospiraceae bacterium | reverse complement strand
GCTGTTAAGGAAGCAATAAAAAAATGATAGAAAAATCTATCATTTCAGATAATAAGCCAACAAACAAAAATGCTGACTGCCAAGCCCGCTACCAATAAGGCGGTAACACTCAGCACATCCTTAAGGGACATATTATGTTTTGTTTTGGGCTCGAAATCAACTTTGAATTCTTCCGCTATTTCTTTAATACTCATACTATCCTCTTTTTTATTTGATAGCAGTATTATACCACTTCAAAAGCTTTTTTTCTATTGTGTTTTTTCTTTTACTGTGCTATAACTTTAAATGAAAAGAGAATACAGTGTCTTTGGGGCAGGGTGAAATTCCCGATCGGCGGTAAAGTCCGCGAGCTAATATAGCTGATTTGGTGCAATTCCAAAACCGACAGTTACAGTCTGGATGAAAAAAGATAGTTTGCTAAAGATTTTAAGCGCCTTAAAGATTTTTTAAGGCGCTTTTTGTATAGAAAGAGAGGAAATGAAATGAGCAATCAAAAAATGACAACCAGAACAATCACAACTCTTGCGATGATTACGGCGGTTGCTTTTGTTTTAACCATGGTTTCCAAGCTTATTCCCATTAATATTGCGGGATTTTTAAGCTACGATCCAAAAGATATCGTTATTGTTATTGCAGGTTTTATGTTTGGTCCTTTATCGGCGGCGGGAGTGTCCATTGTTGTTTCACTTATTGAAATGATTACAATAAGCGATACCGGTCCAATCGGCTTTTTGATGAATGTGCTTTCAACTGTGGCTTTCGCTTGCGTTGCGGCATTTATCTACAAGAAAAAGCACAATCTCAAAGGCGCAATACTTGGTCTTATTTGCGGATGTATCGCAATGACAATAGTAATGCTTTTATGGAATTACATCGTTACGCCTATGTATATGGGTATAGCGCGAGAAGCAGTTGCTGCAATGCTTCTTCCGATTTTCTTACCGTTTAACCTTATTAAGAGCGGTATCAACTCAGCACTTACGGTAGTTCTTTACAAACCTATCGTTAAGGGACTTAGACGCGCAAGACTTATCGCTCCTTCAAAAACTGATGAAACAGCAGCTCAACAAAAGAAATTTTCCCTTGGAACAATCGTTGTTGGTGCGATTATAGCAGTTACTCTTATACTCTTCTTCTTAGCTATGGCCGGAGTTATAGGATAAAATCAAAAAGGACATTATCAAATCGATAATGTCCTTTATTTTTTATTTCACAGCATTTTGTTTTGCTTTATTTAAAAGTTCTGTTTTTATATCGTAAAGCTTATCGGACAAATCCACATACACCTTGCTCGGATTTACAAGACGTTTGGTTTCTTCCCAAAGCGTATCCTTTTCACTGTTACAATACTTTTGGATATCCATAACTTCAGGGCAATCGTAAACGCAAATGCCGTTTTCGAAAACCGGAACCATAAGCTCTCTTATTTTGAAGCTTCCCGCCTCCAAAGTTGTCTTTTTCCATGTGTCAACAGGGTCGTAAATTACAAGGTCTTTGTTTTCGTCAAATTCCTCGCCAACCAAAGCAATCAAATCCGCTTTTATTTTTCCGCTTGATTTATCATAAAATCTAAATATGGTTTTATTGCCCGGGTTTGTAATTTTCGCAGTATTTTCGGATATTTTAATTTTCGGAGTAAACTCTTCCTCATCTTTTTTCTTTTGAGCAACAAGCTTGTAAACCCCTCCGAATGATGGACAATCTTTTGATGTAATAAGATTTGTTCCCACACCCCAAGATGTTATCTTGCAGCCCTCTTGCTTCATGGAAGTTATAAGATATTCATCCAAATCGCTGGAGCCCGAAATAACCGCATCCGTAAAGCCTTCCGCATCAAGCATTTTGCGTGCTTCCTTGGAAAGATAAGTAAGGTCGCCGCTGTCAAGACGAATACCATAGAACTTAAGCTCTTTTCCGGCTGCTCTCATTTCTTTAAATACCTTAATTGCATTCGGTACACCGGAGTGCAAAGTATCATATGTATCAACCAAAAGAAGGCAAGCTTCAGGATAAAGTTCCGAATACTTTTTAAAGGCCGTGTATTCATCAGGAAAACTCATTACCCAACTATGAGCATGTGTACCTTTAAGAGGTACGCCCCAGTTTTCTCCCGTAAGAACGCAAGAGGTTCCCACACATCCGGCTATAACTGCCGCTCTGGCCCCGTAAAGACCCGCATCAGGTCCTTGGGCACGACGAAGTCCGAATTCCATAACCCCGTCACCTGCTGCCGCATGAACGACTCTTGCCGCTTTTGTGGCAATAAGACTTTGATGGTTGATAATGTTTAAAAGAGCCGCTTCCAAAAGCTGTGCTTCCATAATCGGTGCAACAACCTTTACCAAAGGCTCTCTCGGAAAAACAACGGTTCCTTCCGGAATAGCATAAATACTGCCGGAAAAATGATAGGAACTTAAAAATTTAAGAAAATCTTCGGTAAACAAATTCAAGCTTCTTAAGTATTCCACATCTTCATATGTGAATCGCAGATTTTTAATGTAATCCACAACCTGTTCAAGGCCTGCCGCGATTGCATAACCGTTTCCGCAAGGATTCTCTCTGTAAAACGCATCAAATACAACGATATCGTCATTGTTATCGTTAAAATATCCTTGCATCATTGTAAGCTCATAAAGGTCTGTAAGTAATGTTAAATTTCTTCCTGTTTCTGCCATATTCTCCACCTTTTTTTTGCAGGCTTTATTCAAAGTCTTATGCACGCCTGCCTTTGCCAAGAATTTTTATATACATAAAATATTGATTTGCTACAATTATAGCATAATACAAGCGCCAGGAAACCATTGTTTATTTTCTAACAATCTTTAATTTCCCTTTACTTTACTAATAAACAACATCATGTTAGAATGTAGTTGATATTTTATGCGTATTATACTGCACAATTATCAAAAAGAAAGGAAGACGGACTGATTTACATTAGTCCCGCAAAGATAAAATGAAACGAATTCGAGCCGCATTGGTAATTGGTTGGATAGGTTTGATGATGATTGTCAGCCTTCCACTTTTTTTAATCAGTTTTATTATCGGGAAATCCGACAAAATAAAAGAGCAATGGTTTGCTCAACACTTTATTCAATTTGTTTTTAGGGGTGCTTTAAAAGCCGCTTCAACAAATTTAACCGTAAAAGGCTTTGAAAATATCCCAAGAGACACGGCTGTATTATATGTCAGCAACCACAGAAGTTTCTTTGATATTATTTCGATTTATTCCCTGGTTCCGGGACTTACGGGAATAGTAGCAAAGGAATCCATAAAAAAAGTCCCGATTTTACATGCTTGGATGAAAATCCTTAAATGTCTTTTCCTTAACAGAGCCGATACAAGAGAAGCCCTAAAAACCATTTTAACGGGTATAGATAACATAAAATCCGGTGTTTCAATGCTTATTTTCCCGGAAGGAACAAGAGGTCCCTCAAATACCGAAATGCTTCCTTTCAAGGAAGGTAGTTTTAAACTTGCCACAAAGCCGCAGGTTCCCATTGTTCCCATTGCCCTAACCAATACCGGAACGATTTTTGAAGACAACGGCGGTTTACGCATTCAAAAATGCCATGCAATAATTGAATTCGGAAAGCCAATCTATACAAAAGATCTTGACAGAGAGGCGCAAAAAACATTATGTGCCGATACTCAAGCCGTTATCCAAGAAATGCTTTTAAACAACGTAAATGAAATTTAAATTTAAAAGGCTGTCGCAATAGCGACAGCCTTTCTTATCTTAATTTACATTTTAGTTTTTGATGCTTTAAAGCTTCCACAAGATGAGGATCCGGAGCAGCCTTCACATCCGCAGGAGCAACCGCCTTTTTTTCTTTGTCTTACAAGACTTACAATAGCAAGTACTATTATTACGGCAACTATAATTCCCACAATCAATGTCGGTAAAATATTATAATCTCCCATTAGCTTCACTCCTTTCATTTGTTTACAGCTTTTATTTTAACACATATATGCAAATTGTTTAATCTATTTATGCAGCGTTTGCCGCTGTCTCGAGTTTTACGCCTTTAGACGGTTTTCTTACCAACATAAATACAAGGAATACTATACCTGCAATGCCGAATACCGAACCAACTCCAAAGCCGTAGCCCTGAACAAGTCTTCCAACCTGGTAAACAATAAGTGAAATAAGGTATGCAAATCCGCATTCGTAAGCAATTGCAAATGCTGTCCATTTCTTTGAACGCATTTCCGCACCGATTGTACTCATTGCCGCAAAGCATGGAGCGCAAAGAAGGTTGAATATCATAAATGACATTGCCGCAAGTTTGCTTCCGAATATTGCTGCGATAGGTGCAAGACCCGCAACATCCACATTGTCAACCATTTCGGTTGCAACATCAGCATCACCGATTGATGTAAGTACACCGAATGTACCAACGATATTTTCTTTTGCCGCAAGACCTGTAACTGTTGCAGCAACAGACTGCCACTGATCAAATCCGAGAGGTGCAAATATAAATGCAACCGCATTTCCGATGTTGTATAACATTGATTCCGAAACGTCTTCAACCATGTGGAATCCACCCTCAACGCCGAAGCTTGTAAGGAACCAAATAAGTACGCTTGTAATCAAGATAACCGTGCATGCTTTTTTAGCAAATGCCCATGTTCTGTCAAAAATGCTTCTTCCGATATTTCTTCCGATAGGAATATGATATGCAGGAAGTTCGATAATAAACGGAGCTGCTTCACCGGCAAAAAGTCTTGTTTTCTTAAGCATAATACCTGTGATTACAACAGCCGCAATACCGATAAAGTAAGCAAGAGGTGCAACCCACCATGTACCGTTAAATACAGCACCTGCGATTAAAGCAATAATAGGAAGTTTAGCACCACATGGCATAAATGTTACGGTCATGATGCTCATTCTTCTGTCGCGCTGGTTCTCGATGGTTCTTGATGCCATGATTCCCGGAATACCGCAACCCGTACCGATAAGCATTGGAATAAATGATTTACCCGACATACCGAATTTTCTGAAGATTCTGTCCATGATGAAAGCTACTCTTGCCATATAACCAATGTCTTCCAAGATAGCAAGGAAGAAGAAGAGAATAATCATCTGAGGAATAAATCCGATAACCGCACCGACACCGCCGATTATACCATCAACCAAAAGTCCGTTTAACCAGTCTGCGCAGCCTATGCTTTCAAGGCCGGCCGAAATAGGTGCCTGAATCCATTCGCCTACAAGTACATCATTTGTAAAATCGGTTACAATTGTACCGATTGTTGTTACCGTTACAAAGTAAACACCGATCATAATAAGCACAAATATCGGAAGTGCCAGAATACGATTGGTTACAATTCTGTCGATTTTATCAGATGTTGTCATTTTTTTCTTCTCTTTCTGATAGCAATCTTTAAGAATTGTTGTTATTGCTGTATATCTTTCGTCTGTTATGATGCTTTCGCCGTCATCATCCTTTTTTTCTTCATATGCTTTGATGATTTCGAGCATTTCTTTTGTAGGTGCCGCAACTTCTTTGTCATTTTCAAAGTTTTTGATTGCAAGCCATCGTCTTAAGCGAGCATCAACATCTTCAGAAAGAAGAGCTTCGATTTTTGTAATTACTTCTTCTGTTTCAGGGCTGAATTTCATTGCCTCCTGACCTTCCGCATTTTTTGCAAGGTCGATTGCAATTTTGCAAAGTTCTTTGATACCTGTCTTTTTCAATGCCGAGATACCAACCACTTTGCATCCCATTTTCTTTGAAAGAGCGTTTATATCGATTTTATCGGCACTCTTTTCAACTCTGTCCATCATATTAAGAGCAATCACAACAGGGATACCAAGTTCCATAGCCTGAGTTGTAAGGTAAAGATTACGCTCAATGTTTGTGGCATCAACAATGTTTATGATTGCATCCGGTTTTTCATCAATAATATATTTTCTTGAAACAACTTCTTCGAGAGTGTATGGTGATAAAGAATAAATTCCCGGTAAATCGGCAATGATTACGTCTTTATGACCTTTAAGCACACCTTCCTTTTTTTCTACTGTTACACCCGGCCAGTTACCAACTGTCTGGTTTGCACCGGTAAGTTCGTTAAACAATGTTGTTTTACCCGAGTTAGGGTTACCAACCAGGGCAATTCTAAG
>CACZQX010000247.1 GCA_902783445.1 uncultured Lachnospiraceae bacterium | reverse complement strand
GCTTATGTCGATTTTTGAGGAACCCGCACAGGCAGTGGCAGAGTAGTAGGGGATTGTCATGGCAAGATTTGTTTACAGTATGCAAAGTGTTTTGAATGTTAAATACAGTTTGGAAGACCAGGCAAAAGCCACTTTTGCCACGAGAGCCAGACAGTTGGAAGACGAAAGAGCCAAACTTCAAGCTATTTACGATAAAATTGCTTTCTACGAAGAGGAAATAAGAAGAAAATCTCTTGATGTTTTAAACGTTCGCGAATTGCAGTCGTATAAAGACGGTATAGAAAACAAAAAAGAAGAAGCAAAAAAACAGATAGTTCAGGTTAATGTTGCGACCAAAAACTTGGAAATCGCAAGAAACAAATTAACCGAAGCCATAAAAGAAAGAAAAATACACGAAAAACTTAAAGAAAGACAATTCGAAGAGTTCAAGGAAGAGCTTGCAAAAGCCGAATCCTCCGAAATCGACGAAGTTGTAAACTATAAATACACTAGCAGACAGGTAGGTGAGACGGATGGCTAACGAAGATATGGAAGAACAGGTTGGAGATGTAGCTCCGATGCTGGATGATGACGATGATGAAGGCAAAAAACCAAGTAAACCTTTTTCTATTATTATTGGTGTTTTGATAGCGGCCATCTGGATTGCGGTTCTTTGCGTTTTGATAAAGCTTGATGTTGGTGGATTCGGAAGCAAGGTGCTGGCACCTGTATTTAAGGATGTGCCTATCATAAACAAAATTCTTCCGGATACAACGGATGAAGAATTGATAGCAAGTGAAGAATATCCTTATTCATCTCTTGCCGAAGCAATCAGCTATATTAAAGAACTTGAGCTTAAATTGGATCAATATGAAAGTCGTGAGGCGGTTAAAGACGATACCATAAAAGAATTGGAATCTGAAGTTTCAAGACTCAAGTCTTTTGAAGACAATCAGTTGGTATACGAAACAATCAGAGAAAAATTCTATACGGATGTGGTGTTCGGCGACAAAGCGGTGGATATTTCCAACTATAAGGAATATTACGAATCCATAGAGCCGGAAATAGCCGAAAAAATCTATAAACAGGTTGTTGAAAAAATGGCCCTTGATGAGCAGTATCAGACATTTGCAAATACCTTCAGTGAAATGGATCCAAAGAGTGCGGCATCCATACTTAACGAAATGTCCGGAAATCTTGAAACCGTTGTGGGTATTTTGAATGCAATCGAGACGGAAAACAGAGCTCAAATCATGGAAGAACTTGCTAAGATTGACCCTGTTTATGCGGCAAAGGTTACACAGCTTCTTGTTCCGTAGTTTACATAAGCTTGTTTTGAAATAAATACAATTGTAAGCTACAGCTTTTTTAAAAAAAGTCCGATATAAATTGTATAAAGCTGATGCAAGACAGTTTTATATACAAAAAGAGCGTACGCCAATAAAAAATACTTCGTATTGGGGGCGGCGCAAATCAGCAAAAGGAGGACATTTCATGGCAGATGTTAGCACATTAAATGCAAGTTTCCTTGTATTTAACGCTACGATGCAAAGCCAGGATTTGTCATCGGTTCAGTTAGGAAAGACTGAAAATGCCGGTTTCAAAGATGCGATTCAATCGGCAGCAAACAAACTCGACAACAATAAGGCAGACGATCAGGTTAAATCCGACAGTATCAAAGATGATACTTTAACCGAAAAAACCGATATCAAATCGGTGATTAAAGAGTCAAAGCCGGAAGAAAAAATCATCGAGGAAGCTTGCGAAAGCGTAAAGGATTGCATCAAAGAAATCAAACAGCTCATTGAAAACTTCACAGACTTATCTGAAGAAGATTTAGAAGAAATCATGGGACAGCTTGGACTTGTATCCACGGATCTTTTAAACTTCGAAAATGTCATTCAGGTCGTAATTAGTGGTGAAAACGTGCCTGACATTTCAAATTTGATTATGAACGAAGACTTTACAAATCTTGTAAAAGAAATCTCGAATCTTTTTGAAAAAATAACATCCGACATTTCAAAAGAATTGGGAATCAGCTTTGAAGATGCAGCTAAAATGCTCGAGGGATTTGAAACGGTCGACAATGAAATCAAATTTGATCCTAAACTCATTGTTAAAGATGAAAACAATGAAGTTAAAGGGGAAGCGATTCTTCAAAATGCGGCTATTGCAGAAGATGAAGAAATTGCAGATGTCAGACCACAGACAAACGCTTCAAATCAAAACGAGAGTGAAAATCTCGAAGACAAAGAAACAATAAAAGCGGAAGTTAGAAAAGACACCACCGAAAAAACTTCTAACGAAAAGACAAATGAGAATTTCCAGACTACATTTAATAACTTTACGGAAAAAGTTTCCGAAGTTATTGAAGAAACAGCGGGGATTGCAAATGCAAGAGAAGTTGTTGAACAGATAGTTGATGAAATCAAAGCAACAATCAAGCTTGATACATCAAGCATCGAAATGCAGCTTAATCCCGAACATCTCGGTAAAGTTTCAATCAATATTGCAACCGAAAACGATGTTGTTAAAGCAAAAATCGTAGTTACGGACAGACAGGTTGAACAAATTGTTAAAGCCAACTTGGAAATTTTAAGAGAAAATCTCAACAATCAGGGACTTAAGGTGGAAGACCTTGAGGTTACCATAGCAAGCAGAAGTTTCAATGACCAATTCGCCGGAACAAAAGAAGAACAAAACGGCGGAAAGAAATCTAAAAAAGCATTTAAGAGTTTTGACGATGACGAATTTGGAATAGCATCAGAGCAAATCAACGAAGAAGAGGAGCTCATGCTCAAAGGAGCAACGGTTAGTTACTCAGCTTAAAGCACAGGAGGAAAGATATGTCAGATATTAATGCAATTATGCAAGATATTAAATCGGATTACAAAGCTACCGAAACATATCAAAAAGAAGACACCAAAGGCACCAGCAAACTTGGTAAAGACGCTTTTTTAACACTTCTTACAACTCAGATGCAGTACCAGGATCCTTTAAATCCATCAAGCGATACGGAATTTATCGGACAGTTGGCACAGTTCAGCGCACTTGAGGAAATGCAGAATGTATCAGCGGCACTTTCAAATCAGACAGCACATTCTTTGGTAGGAAAAAATGTTATTATGGCAGTCGGTTCATCAAGCGGTGAGACATCGGCATATATAGCGGGAATGGTTGAATACACAGAAGTGAAAGCCGAAAAAGTTTTTCTCTCAATCGACGGAGAACTTTACAATGCGGAAGACCTTTACTCGGTTGTAAGCGACGCTTATCTCAAACAAATTGCTGATGAACAGTAGATTTAAGAGGTAATTATTATGGACATTAAAAATAACAACTTTATATCCATTGAACAAGTTACCAACCAATACTTAAACAAAAACAAGCCAAACAAAAGCGGAAACGAAAACGGTGTTTCATTCCAGGATATATTCCTTGAACAAACACATAAAACCGCAGAAGTAAAAGAACTTAAGTTTTCTAAACATGCCGGAGCAAGACTTGAAAGCAGAGAAATCGAAATGACATCGGAACAGCTTGACAGACTTAAAGCAGGCGCACAAAAAGCCGGCGAAAAAGGAATCAGCGAATCCCTTGTTTTGGTAGATAACATGGCATTTATAGTAAACGTCGACAACAACACGGTTGTGACAGCAATGGATAGTGCAAAAGCACAGGAAAAAGTATTTACAAATATTGACGGAGCCGTAATTATATAAACTTGGACCAATGTGGAAACACAAAGGAGAGTTTTAACTCCCGAACGCCTGACGGAGTTAAACAAAATTTACGGATCTGCCTTCAATAGTATTTATGGAGGTAAATCATTATGATGAGATCACTTTATTCTGGTATAGCCGGTCTTAAGGTTCACCAGACAAAAATGGATGTTATCGGTAATAACATCGCAAACGTTAACACAGTTGGCTACAAAGCACAGTCAGTTACTTTTAGCGAACTTTTCTATCAGACAACTCAGATTGCATCGGGCGCTAACGAAACCACAAGAACAGGTGGTCAGAACGCAAAACAGATAGGTCTTGGTTCTCAGGTTTCAGCAATTTCAATCGATATTAACGGACAGGGTGGTACACAGTCTACAGGACGTGCATTTGACCTTATGATTAACGGTAACAGTTTCTTTATCGTACAGGACAACAGCGGTACTTACTTCTCAAAAGCAGGTAACTTCCAGACTGATGAAAACGGTAACTTGGTTACTCCATCAGGTAAATATGTTATGGGTTACACAGCCAATGGCGTAGGTGGCGATCTTCAGACAGACGAAGTAAGACCTCTTCAGATTTACAGCGATGCATTTAAAATCGCTCCTCCATCGGCAACAACCGATACAACATTTAAGGGCAATATCGACTGTAACTCAACAGATACCGTAACACGTATCGCATACGCATACGACAGCCTCGGCACACAGTACGGTATTCAGCTTAATATGAAACAGACAGATACAGCAGGTATTTATACAATGAAAATCGGTTCTGTTCTTAACGGTAGCGAAGTTACCGATTACACAGCAAGCTTCTACAAAACAAAACAGCAAGCTGCAGCCGGAGAAGAAACAGTTACATTCAATCCCGGAGATAAAGCTGCCGAAGAAAACACAATCTACGTAAAATACGATGAAGCAACAGGTGCTATTTCGGGTATTTACGGAACTTTGGCCGATGCTCAGTCAGGTACAAACCGTATTGACGGTCAAGATCCGGACACAGGCGAATATTTAAACAATATTCACTTGGGATTTGACGGTGATACAGGCGCTACACCTCCTACATCAAAAACATCTCTTCGCACAACAACTATTGAATTCGACCTTTCCAATACGAGAAGTTATGCGGGAGAAAGCACAATCGATTGCAAAAAAGGTAAAGAAGACGGTATTGCGGGCGCAGGTAAGGCAACAGGTGAAATGTCAAGCGTCGGTATACAAACTGACGGACGTATCGTTGCATCATACAGCAATGGTGATACATATGTAATCGGACAGATTGCGGTTTCGAATTTTTCAAACCCTGCAGGTCTTGAAAAAATCGGCGATAACCTTTACAAATCAACTCTTAACTCGGGTGAATTCAATGGTATCGGTTATCAGATTACAGCACTCGGCGAAACAATGTCATCCGGTGTTGTTGAAATGTCAAACGTAGATCTTTCAAAAGAGTTTACAGACATGATTACAACACAGAGAGGTTTCCAGGCTAACTCAAGAATTATCACAACATCAGATACAATGCTTGAAGAACTTGTAAATCTTAAGAGATAATAATTAAATATACAGTCAACCAAAAGGGGTAGTCATACGGCTACCCCATAGGTGCTATATAGAAGTTTTTGGGGAACAAGTCACAAAAGTGACAGCTTATGACAATAAACAACATTTTGCTTCGCAAAATGTCGCCGGGTCATAAGCAATCAGTCACTTACGTGACAGCTTATGACAATGGAGGTATTTATGATTACTGTAACAAGATTGAACGGAAAAGAATTAATGATCAATCCTGATATGATTCAACATATTGAGGACACACCGGATACTGTTATTACGCTTTCGGATACGAAAAAGTTCGTAGTAAGCGAAAAGAGTGAAGAAATCAG
>CACZQX010000246.1 GCA_902783445.1 uncultured Lachnospiraceae bacterium | reverse complement strand
CTTTAAGCCCGGAGATGAGGTCTATATTATGGGTCCTCTGGGAAACGGCTTTAATTTAAAGGACAAAAAAGCGATTTTAATCGGTGGTGGAACGGGAATTCCTATTATGCTGGAATTGGCCAAGACCCTTAAAACCATGGGAGATGCAAAAAGCGTTCTGGCCCTGGGTTTCAAAGATGAAACATTTATGACAAAAGAATTTGAAAAAATCATGCCTCTTTACATTTCCACGGAAAGCGGCAAAGCCGGAACAAAAGGAAATGTGTTGGATGCAATAAAAGAAAACAAGCTGGATGCACAGATTATATACGCTTGCGGACCGATTCCGATGCTTAAAGCAATAAAAGAATATGCAAATGAAAAGGGCATGGAAGCGCAGATTTCCTTGGAAGAGAAAATGGCATGCGGCATAGGAGCCTGTCTTGCCTGTGTTTGCAAATCAAAAGAAAAAGATGCCCACAGCAATGTAAACAACAAGCGCATATGCAAAGAAGGACCGGTTTTTGATTGCAACGAGATTGAATTATAAAAGTCTTAAATCGTTATAAAATAATTAGGAGATAATATGGCTGATTTACGAGTAAATATAGCAGGAGTCGAACTTAAAAACCCTGTAATGCCCGCATCCGGAACATTTGGTGCGGGAGAAGAATTTTCGGAACTTATAGACTTAAACAAGCTTGGAGCCGTGGTAACAAAAGGCGTTGCCAATGTGCCTTGGGAAGGAAATCCAACGCCGAGGGTTGCAGAGTCAAAAAGCGGTATGCTTAATGCGATAGGACTCCAAAATCCGGGAATCGATCTTTTTGTAAAAAGAGATATTCCTTTTCTTAAAAAATATGATACAAAAATAATAGTCAATGTTTGCGGACGAACAAAAGAAGACTATGTGGAAGTAGTGGAAAGACTCGCATCGGAAAACGTGGATATGCTTGAAATCAACATATCATGTCCAAATGTAAAATCCGGTGGAATTGCCTTCGGACAAGATCCGAAAGCAGCGGCCGAAATAACAAAAGCGGTAAAAGCCAAAGCAAAACAGCCTGTAATAATGAAACTCAGTCCAAATGTTACGGATATTACGCTTATGGCAAAAGCCGTGGAAGATGCGGGAGCCGATGCGGTATCGCTTATAAATACTCTTACGGGTATGAAGATTGATATTAACAAACAAACATTTGCGGTGGCAAACAAAACCGCGGGACTTTCGGGACCTGCCATTAAACCTGTAGCCGTAAGAATGGTTTATCAGGTGGCTAACGCCGTAAAGATTCCGGTTATCGGAATGGGCGGTATTACTTGCGCCGACGATGCACTTGAATTTATTCTTGCAGGAGCAAGCGCCGTGATGGTTGGAACGGCAAACTTCAATAATCCTCTTACCATGGAAGAAGTAATAGAAGGCATTAACACATATTTGGATGCCAAAAATATTGTAAGTGTAAAAGATATTATCGGTATAGTAAAATAGAAAATCGGGAAACTAATATGAAAGGAACAGCGGCCTAAAAGCCGCAAAAGGTACCTAAGATGGAAAGATATAAGGAAGAATTTATTGAATTTATGGTGGATTGCCAAGTGCTTAAATTTGGCGACTTTGTTACAAAAAGCGGAAGACAGACTCCGTTTTTTATCAATACGGGCTTTTACAGAAGCGGAGCCCAGCTTTCAAAGCTTGGAAAATACTATGCAAAGGCCATTGAAAATACTTTCGGATTTGATTTCGACATCCTTTTCGGACCTGCATATAAAGGTATTCCTTTAAGTGTTGCCACAACAATGGCAATCGCAAACGAATACGGTAAAGATATCAAGTATTGTTCAAACAGAAAAGAAGTAAAAGATCATGGGGATGTTGGTATACTTCTTGGCAGCCCTATGGTTGATAAAGATAAAGTGGTAATTATTGAAGATGTTACAACAGCGGGCACATCAATTTCCGAAACTTTACCTATCATCAAGGCACAGGGAGATGTTGATGTGTTGGGCCTTGTGGTTTCCGTTGACAGAATGGAAAGAGGAAGCGGAGAAAAGAGCGCTCTTGATGAAATTAAAGAAAAATACGGATTTAAGGTTACTTCCATTGTTACAATGGCGGAAGTCGTGGAGCATCTTTACAATAAAGAATATAAGGGTAAAATAATTATCGATGACGAAATAAAAGGAAGAATTGATTCTTATTATGAAAAGTACGGAGCACGATAAAGACAGTAAAATAGCATTAACAATGTTCTTCGTTGTTTACGTTATAATATTGGTATACTTCTTGCTTTTTGCCGAAGATTTTGACAGAGATGTAACATCTCTTGATTATCGTTATAACTTGATTCCTTTTAAAGAAATTGCCAGATACTTAAATAACAGCGAAGTATTCGGTATCGGTGGCGTTTTGCTTAATATAGCGGGAAATGTTGCCGTATTCATACCTTTTGGATTCTTGATTGCCATTTTGCATAAAGTATTTAGAAAAGTTCACGTTAGTATATTTGCAGCGGCGGCTTTCAGTGCTATAATGGAGACTCTACAATTACTGACAAAAGTAGGCAGCTTTGATGTGGATGATATAATTCTCAACACATTGGGCGGATTATTGGGATTGATTGCTTTTTTCATATTGAGACCGATATACGTTAAACACCGAAATATGCTGGATAAAAAGTATGCCGGTGATGATGAAGATGTTGATGATGTGTTAAGGATTGACGAAGATAAATAATATAAAAAAACAAAGGTGTAATTCATGGAACCGAACATTGAAGGCGAATTAATTACTAAAAAAAGATTTAGGAAATACAAATTTACAAATAAAAAGCATTCGAGAGGAGGAATGATTTCTTCGGCTTGCGGAGCCGTTGCTATCATCTTTATTCTTGTTGCCATAAACATATCTTTTAAAACGAGAGGAGATGGCGGTGCACTTGTTGCCGTTTTGGGATTCCTTTCGTTTTTAATTTCTCTTTACGGAATGGTAAAGGGCTTAAAAAGCTTTAAAGT
>CACZQX010000245.1 GCA_902783445.1 uncultured Lachnospiraceae bacterium | reverse complement strand
TGAGAATTACAAAAGATAATGCAATTGTATTGGTGGTTGATATTCAGGAAAGATTACTTCCTGCAATGGCGCATAAAGAAGATGTGCTTAAAAACAGTGTGATTTTACTTAAAGGTGCGGTAGCGCATGGCGTACCTATTATTGCCACAGAGCAGTATCCGAAGGGCCTTGGTGCAACGGTGCCTGAAGTTAAGGAAGCGGCGCCTGATATGTGGATACACGCCAAAGGCCAATTTTCCTGCCTTGAGCCTGAGGTAAATGCCAAGTTGGACGAGCTTATTGCAGCCGGCAGAGACACCGTTATAATTATCGGAATGGAAGCACACGTGTGCGTACTCCTTACAATCAGAGACTTGATAGAAAAAGGATTTAAGGTTGTTATGGCAGCGGACTGCGTTGCATCAAGAAAAGATTTTGATAAAGAAATGGCATTTGAAAGAGCCAAGTTTGAAGGTGCGGTACTTAGCACATACGAAGCTGTTTTATTTGAAATGACGGAAACATCCAAGGATGCAAACTTTAAAACAATATCTAACTTGGTAAAGTAAAAGTAAGCATTTAATGAATTAAGCTTATAAGGCTTGTCCCAATATTTGTGGACGAGCCTTAAATTAATAATACGGAAAGGAAAGAGATATGGAAGAATTAAAAACACGAGATCAGATAGATAAGAAGTATAAATGGGTCATCGAGGATCTGTATAAGTCAGATGATGACTGGGAAAAAGAGTATAAGGAACTTGAAAGCAAAATAGAAGAAATGGCCGGCTTTGCGGGCACATTAGGCGAATCGGCAAAAAGGCTTGAAGAATACTTAAAAGTAAATATAGAAGCATCCAAACTTATGGAGCGAGTATATGTTTATGCCGGTCAGAAATCTCATGAAGATTTGGGAAATTCCAAATATCAGGCCATGAATGGACGCGCAGGAAGTCTTATGGTTAAGTTTGGTGGCGCAAATTCGTTTTTTGAACCTGAAATACTGGCAATGGATGAGAAAAAGCTTTTGGGATTTATAGAAGAAAGCGAAATTCTGGGAAGAGCCAAAAAGGTTTTTACGGATTTGCTTGATAAAAAGCCTCACGTTTTAACTAAGGATATGGAAGAACTGCTTGCAAACGTAGGTGAAATAGCAAACGGTCCGAGTGATATTTTCGGCATATTCAATAATGCGGATCTTAAGTTCGGCGAAATTACGGATGAAGAAGGAAATAAAGTCGAGCTTACACACGGACGCTACAACAAATTTATAAAAAGTGCGGACAGACGCGTGCGAAAAGAAGCTTTTGAGGCTATGTACAAGGCCTTTGGCGATTATATAAATACTTTGTCGGCTATTTACGGAACAAGCGTAAAAAAAGATGCTTTTTATGCAAAGGCAAGACATTACAATTCGTCTTTGGAAAAGGCTTTAAGTTCAAATCATATTCCGGTGGAAGTCTACGATAATCTTCTCAAGACGGTAGATGCAAACCTTGATGCCCTTCATGAATACGTGGCAGTTAAGAAAAAGGCTTTAAGGCTTGATGAAGTGCATATGTACGACCTTTACACACCGATGGTTGCGGATGTGGATTACAAGATTGATTTTGAAGAAGCAAAGAAGATGGTAAAAGAAGCTCTTGCACCTATGGGCAAGGCTTATACGGATATTTTGGAAGAAGGCTATAATAATGGCTGGATAGATGTTTATGAAAATAAGGGAAAAAGAAGCGGTGCATATTCGTGGGGTGCCTACGGAACTCATCCATTCGTGCTCTTAAATCAGCAGGATACCTTAAACAGTGTCTTTACTTTGGCACACGAAATGGGACATGCAATTCATTCCTACCATTCCGACAAGAATCAGGACTATATTTTTGCCGGATATAAAATATTTGTTGCAGAAGTTGCTTCTACTTGCAACGAATCTTTGCTAATTCATCATTTACTAAAACAGAATGAATCAGAGAAAAACACAGCCGGCGGTAAGGCGAAAAGAGCATATCTTTTAAATTATTTCTTGGAGCAGTTCAGAACAACTCTCTTTAGACAGACTATGTTTGCCGAGTTTGAAAAGATTGCTCATGAAATGGTGGAAAGCGGCGAAACACTTACGGCTGACAACTTGAACGACGTTTACTACAAATTAAATGAAAAATACTTCGGTAAGGGTGCTTACATAGATAAAGAAATCGCCCTTGAATGGTCAAGAATACCGCATTTCTATACGGCATTTTACGTATATCAATATGCTACGGGATTTTCCGCTGCTATCGCTCTTTCCAAGAAGATATTGGAAGATTACGAGGCAGCAGGGGAGAACTTTGCCGGAGAAGAAACAGGGGCCGTTAAGAATTACAAGAAATTCCTTTGCGGCGGAAGCTCAAAAGATCCTATTGATTTACTTAAGATGGCAGGGGTTGACATGTCATCGAAAGAGCCGATAGAAGATGCCATGAAAATGTTCAGAGATCTTTTGGATGAGCTGAAGGAGCTTTTGTAATGAATAATAACGAAGCGGATTCCGCAAAGGTTTTAACGGAAAGTAAAAAAGAGATATCCTTAAAAGACAAGATTAAGGAAAAACTTAAAAAGGAAATAGTGTTAGTGATTTCCCTGATTGCGGCAATTATAGCCTTGATTGTTGCAAGACCGGAAGAAAATATATTGGAATTCATAGATTTGAGAACCTTAGCTATCCTCTTTTGCCTAATGCTGGTGGTGGGCGCCCTAAGAAACATGGGGGTACTTGAAAGCTTGGCAAAAGCTTTGATAAACAGGACCAAAACCTTAAGAGGCTTGATTTTGGCGCTTCTTATTGTAACATTCCTACTCAGTATGTTTATAACCAATGATGTGGCCCTTATAACTTTTGTGCCGTTTTCTATAGCGGTGCTTACAATAGTGGGAAAAGGCGAACTTATGATATTGCTTGTTGTTTTGCAGACCATTGCCGCAAATCTTGGCAGTATGTTAACGCC
>CACZQX010000244.1 GCA_902783445.1 uncultured Lachnospiraceae bacterium | reverse complement strand
CGTGCAATTGCACTTAAACTTGCAAGCCTTGGGGCTGATATAGTTATTAACTATACATCAAACGATTCGGCTGCCAAAGAAACTGCAAAAGAATGTGAAAAGTTCGCTGTTAAGACTTTGCTTGTTCAGGCAAATGTAAGCGTTGAAGAAGACTGTGAAAAGTTAATAAGCGAAGCTCTAAAACTTAACGGTCGCATCGACATTTTGGTAAACAATGCGGGGATTACAAGAGATAACATCATGCTTTCCATGAAAACAGAAGAATTTGATGATGTTATTAACACAAATCTTCGCGGCACCTACCTTTGCATGAAAAAGGCTTTAAAGCCGATGCTTAAACAAAAATACGGCCGAATCATCAGTCTTTCGTCGGTTGTGGGCGTAAGAGGAAACGTGGGTCAGGCAAACTACAGTGCTAGTAAAGCAGGAATCATCGGCCTTACAAAATCACTTGCAAAGGAAATGGCTGCAAGAAATATTACGGTTAATGCCGTTGCGCCGGGATTTATCGGCACGGATATGACAGATGCCATGACAGATGCGGCAAAAGAAAAAATGATTGCCGAAATTCCTTGCAAAAGAATCGGCGAGCCCGAAGATGTAGCTAACGCAGTCAGCTTTTTTGCAAGCCCTGACGCTTCGTACATTACAGGTCAGGTGCTTTGCGTAGACGGAGGTATGGCAGTATGAGTAAAAGAAGAGTTGTTGTTACGGGTATGGGTTGTGTATGCCCTGTGGGTAACACGGTTAAAGAAACATGGGACGCTATCAAGGCCGGCAAATGCGGCATAGATAAAATAACACACTATGATGTTACTGACAGAAAAGTAACACTTGCGGGAGAAGTTAAAAATTTAAATATAGAAGATTTTATACCAAAAAAAGAAATGCGCACTATGGACAGATACACAATGCTTGCCATGGTTGCCGCACACGAAGCCTTTGAAGACAGTGCTCTCGACATGGAAAAAGAAAACGCAAACCGCTGCGGAGCTTTAGTATCCAGCGGAATCGGCGGTATTGCAACAATCGAGGCCGAACAGGTAAGAGGTATGAAAAACAGCTTTGATATGGTATCTCCATACTTTATTCCAAAGTCTATTTCAAATTTGGCTGCAGGCCAGATTGCCATTAAATACGGTCTTAAAGGTATGGTAACATGCGTTGTAACAGCCTGCGCCGGCGGCACAAATGCTGTAGGTGAGGCCTTCCACCACATAAGAGACGGATATTCGGATGTTATGCTTTGCGGCGGCGCGGAAGCTGCCATAACACCGCTTTCCATCGGTGGTTTCACATCCATGGGTGCTCTCTCTAAAGCAACGGACAAAAATCGCGCATCTATTCCATTCGACAAAGAACGTAACGGATTTGTAATGGGCGAAGGTGCTGCAATCCTTGTTTTGGAGGAATATGAACATGCAAAGGCCCGCGGCGCAAAAATCTACGGAGAAGTTAAAGGCTATGCTACAAATTGTGACGCATATCACATTACTTCACCAATGCCCGATGCGGAAGGCGCTGCAATATGCATGAATATGGCCTTGGAAGACGGTGGGCTTAAGCCTGAAGACGTAAATTACATCAATGCTCACGGAACTTCCACTCCTCTTAATGATAAGGGTGAGACAAAAGCCGTAAAAGCTGTGTTTGGCGCCAATGCAAAGAATATACCGATAAGTTCAACCAAATCAATGACAGGTCACTTACTTGGTGCTACGGGTGCGGTTGAGTCGGTAATCAGCGTAATGTCTATAGTTGATGGTTTTATACCTGCTACAATCAACTACAAAGTGCCTGACGAAGAATGCGATCTTGACATCGTTCCAAACGAGGGTAGAAAAGCTTACTTAAATGTAGTAATGTCCAACTCTTTGGGATTTGGCGGTCATAACGCTTCAATCGTTTTTGCGAAATGTTAGGAGGTAAGGCATGGTTTTAAATTCAAATGATATAGAGAAGATCCTTCCACACAGATATCCCTTCTTGCTTGTGGATAAGGTTACAGAATGTACTCCGGGTGAGTACGCAAAAGGGATCAAATGCGTAAGCGCAAATGAAATGCAGTTTATGGGCCATTTTCCGGGACAGCATGTAATGCCGGGTGTTTTAATCATCGAAGCGCTGGCACAAACAGGCGCTGTTGCAATGCTTTCCGAAGAAGAAAACAAAGGCAAAACAGCCTTCTTCGGCGGCATCAGAAAAGCCCGCTTCAAACAGGTGGTTCGCCCGGGAGACGTCCTTGAAATGGAATGCACCATAACCGCCAGAAAAGGCAATGTAGGCATTGGCAAAGCCACTGCCAAAGTCGACGGCAAAGTCGCAGTAGTCGCAGAACTCTCCTTTGCCATAATGGATTAAGCCACATAGTTAATTTCCTTATATAGATGAAAAAGCCGTAAAGCTCTTGCTTTCGGCTTTTTCTAATTAAACAAAGAATCGGAAGGCTTTCGCCTTCCGATTCTTTCTTAGGGTTATAAAACAGTGTATATTATTTTCTTCCTTCTAACTCATTATCAATTGGTTTGCCTGCTTTTTCTCTACGCATGTTATCAACCTTGATAATATGTTTAGGACTGAATAACATCATGCAGATGAAGCTGATAATACCTGCGCAAAGTACTACGATAAATACCGGTGCTGCATCCAATGGGATAACTGCGCCTGTTTCATCAGGCATTGCGCCGTGCATATAAAGAGCTGTAGCGATAATTGTAGGTCCAAGTGAGCTGATGATGTTACCGATTGGGCTTGTTGCTGTGAAGATACGACCGAAGTCTTCACGTCTCCAATACTGGCAAGCAAGGGATACACCGAAGTTTGATGAAGCACCCATGAACAATGCCAAGCAAATCATACCTACTATCAAGCCGCCCGGAGTTCTTGTTGCACCGAGGATACCGGCTAAAATCATTATTACAGTTGTAATAAGAATAGCTTTCTTTGTACCTATTCTTGTATCGATAAAGCCAAGGATCAAACTACCAACACATCCGAAGATCATGATAAGGAACATAAGTGTTGTATATCCGTTATCGGATGCTCCGAGGAAGCTCAAATCCTGTGTTGCGAAAATTGCCTTTGTCTGTGTCATAACACCGATTGAGAATGTAAGCAAGAAACCAACCGGAATTACACCAAACCAGAAATCGCGAGTAGCAAGAACTTTTGGAAGTGTCCAAACCGAAGTTCTCTTGTTCTCTATTTCGGCAAGCATCATCTGCTG
>CACZQX010000243.1 GCA_902783445.1 uncultured Lachnospiraceae bacterium | reverse complement strand
CATTGCAGAGAATAGGGCGGATGCGGCGGAAAGACAGAACGAGCTTCTGCGCGCGGAGATAGAGCGCCTTAAAAAGACATTGGAAACGAAGCACAAAATGGAAAATGAATAACGAGCAACAATAAAGTCGCGCTGATCCTTAAATGGAGTGGCGCGACTTTTTATGTGGAACCATTTGGAATTGACGAATGCGAATGCCTTAGACATTTTTGTTTCTCTATCTATCAAAACCTTCATAGAATGCCTCATTTTCAAAGGATAAATGGTCAGAATTTATAAGCAGTCATATGGTGAACAAAAGATGGCAAAAAGTGCATAACAGATGTAAACATAAAGACAGTTGCTTTTTGTAAATTGACAGTCGAAAATCTGGCCGATATAATGAAATAAAAGGCTTGTGCAAAAATGTTTTATCTTTTAGAAAACCTGCTGGTAGAAAGGAGAAAATCTGATCTCGAATGGATCAGATCGTATGAAAAATGGAATTTTGCTTAAGGACAAGAGTTGACTCCACAATTCGCGGTAAGCAGAAAGTCTACTTTACCTGTCACCCGGATGATTTTGACAAGTATTTTGACATGGTGTGCGAAGATATCTTCAAAACACAGGATTGCACCATCCTTTACACTCCTGTTAAGGCATCCCAATCCGTTTCTGCCTCCAGGGAAAAGTATACAAATGATGATGCGTCGGCATTTAGCGAGATCAATCTTTTGGTCATTCCCGTCACATTCAAACTGCTGTATGATCCTAACCGTGCAATGGATGAAGATTTTGTCTATGCAATGGAACATCATATTCCGATTCTGCCGATCATGATGGAGAACGACCTTGATGAATTATATACGCAAAGATTTGATAAGCTCGAATACTTAAACCGTATGGAATCAGACAGCACAACCTTGGGCTATGAGACAAAGCTCTCAAATTTTTTGAGTGCGGTACTCTTAAGTGATGAAATGACAGAAAAAATACGCGCAGCATTTGATGCATACATTTTCTTAAGTTACCGCAAGAAGGACCGACAATATGCGAATGAGCTGATGCGCCTGATTCATCGCAACCCGCTTTGCAGGGACATTGCCATTTGGTATGACGAATATCTGATCCCAGGGGAAAATTTCGAGGACTCGATCAAAGAAGCTCTTGATAAGTGTCAGTTATTTACCATGGTCGTGACACCGAACATCATGGAAGAAGGCAATTATATTCTGAAGAATGAGTATCCGGAGGCGTGTAAGAGTGACAAGCCCATTTTCCCAGTTGAAATGATGAAAACGGATGTTGCCATGCTAAAGGAAATGTTCATAGGAATCCCCGACCTTACAAAAGGTTCTGAGGAGGAAGCATTTTATGAGAGGATTCTGGAACTCCTTGCCGACAAAGGAAAAAGAGTACGAAAGGAGGATCCAGAGCACAATTTTCTTGTGGGCTTGGCCTATCTTGACGGAATTGATGTGGAAAAGAATTATGAGCGTGGTTTGGAGCTGATCACCGCTTCTGCGGATGCCGGTTTGTTGGAGGCCATGCAAAAGCTTGGGGATATCTATTCTAACGGAATTGGCCAGGAAGCAGATTACAAAAAAGCGGTTGAGTGGCTGGAAAAGGCAGCGGCGCGTGCGGAACAGTTGTATGGATCTGATGACGAAAAAACACTTAACGCAAAAAGCGAGCTGGCAGATGGTTACGATACTGTGTATGAGTTTGACAAGGCGATTGAGATTCTAATAGAGGTGTACGAAAAAAGGAAACAACTCCAAGGAGAGGATCACATTGACACCTTGCTTGCTTTTCGTACACTTGGGTTTATCAATTTGGACGCTGGCAATTTTCAGGAAGCTTTAAGATTAGTGAGCGAAGCATATGAAAAAATGTCCAGGGTTTTGGAAAAGGATCATCCGGAAACGCTTCGAGTCTTGGATGAACTTGGGTATCTGTACGGCTATTTTGAAGAATCTGAAAAAATGTATCAGCTTTATTGTGACTTGTACGAATCCTACAAGAATCTCTATGGTGAATTTCATCTTACCACATTGACTGCAAAAAGGCAGTTGGCATTTAGCCTTTTAGAGCTTGGAGAGAATGAAGCGGCACTCTCTATGTATCAGGAACTGTATGAAATGGATCAAAAATACTTAGAACCAGACAATCAAGAATTATTTATTGTGTTATCAAATATTGGAATCGCATATAGGCGGCTTTCCCAATATGATCTTGCCATGCAAACATATCAGCTTGCCTATGAAGGACTAACCAAGCACTATGGTCAGGAGCACCCCACTGTCAGTCTGATCCTTCAGGAGCAAGGTCATTGCCTTATGGAAACGGGAAGAATTACGGAAGCGATTGAGCCTTATACCAAGGTATATAACATCAATCAAAAGCTTTACGGTGAAAAACACCCAATCACAGTGAGCTGCTGTTCCAGCTTGGCTGCTGTATATGCAGAAAAAGGGGATTATAAAACTTCCATAGAAATGAGTGAAAAGATCTATGAAGAATTTAAGGAAATCTATGGGGGAGAAACCATAAAATCTATTGGAGAATTGGATAGTATCGCTGTTTCTTATTACAAACTTGGCGAATTTGAAAAATCATTAAAGCTGGCGCAAGAAGCATATGAGATCAGCAAGAATGCCCTCGGGGAGAATCACCAACTCACATTGACAATTGAAAACACCATTCCTGCGGCATTATACGAATTGGGTCAATATGAAGAGGCCGTCAAATGGGCTGTAAAAGTATGTGAGGGAACAAAGCAGGCTTACGGGGAAGATCATCTGATCACGCATATGTTCCATGTGAATCTTGGAAGATATTACTGCGGAATCGGGGAATATGAGAAGTCCATCGGAATTATGGAAGATGAATTTGAACAGATCGGCAAGATAATAGGTCCGGAGAATGAAAAGATCCTGAGTAGAAAAATCTATTTGGTAACCGCCTACGCAGACAAGGGAGATGTTGAAAAAGCGCTTGAGATTGGCAATGCATTGCTAGCCGCCGATCTTAAGGTATTGGGAGAGGAACACCCCGAAACGGTGAGATTAAAGAAGGAACTAAGTAGAATTGCATCCATGACGCAAAGCTAAAGCGTAGCAGGAGGTGTTCCTGTTATCGATGATCGACATAATCATGGTGGTTAATGAGCAATAAAGGTTGATAGGTTTTCTGATTTACGGAACATATGGGGCTTAATGGGAATAATTCCGTAATTGGTTCTGGCCGGAATTGTTCAATTACGGAAAAAGCGGTTAAAAGAGGGCTTTTTCCGTAATCTACCTGGAACCGCTTTTGAGGAGTTACGGAAAAATAACCTATATATGTCAGATTTCCGTAAAATGAAGATTCTTTGTTGAAGGAAGCTGTGATGTCATTCCTGATGAATTTCATATCGCAACTGACAAACACGCTATTTACATTAACGATAAATGTGTCCATCAGTATTACATTCTTTCTGACATATCAAACATCGGTGTTACGACTATGGAGCGAAGGGATGCGACTATCCGAATTTACGATAAAGAAAGAATATTGATAGAACTGCTTAGGTTTAAGAGAAAATTCCCATTTGACTATTGAAGTTCGTTCCGAAATCGTCACGCTACAAAGATATTTTTGATATGTTTTATCTCACGAACAAAGTAGATACAAAAAAACTATTACAATGTTTAGATGCATTTGTCATTTCTGATCTGGGCATGAGAGAAAACAATATGGATACCGTGGTAAAAAGGATTACAAGAACATTCTCTTCGAAGAGATATATTGATAGGCTGACTGATTCAAAAAAGAACTGGATTGGTGAAGAAATATCTACGGTCACGACAAGATTGATTGAGTTCCTGTAATCTTTGAATCTATAACAGAATATGGCCAACGGAAAAACAAGTCTTGCAGTTGAAATCACAATATGGTAAAGTGTCTATATGCGATAGAGTTATTACCTATCAATCAGTGATATAAATTCACGGCGGATAAAGGGCGGGAGCCTATGATGGGGAGGGCATATGAACGAGAATTCGAAAAGTGGCGAAATGTCAGGAGAGCTGTCTGAAGACAAGATTATGGAGCT
>CACZQX010000242.1 GCA_902783445.1 uncultured Lachnospiraceae bacterium | reverse complement strand
CAATTTGGAATAACCAAATGTTATGTTTTTTAGTTCAATCTCACCTGTCAGTTTTTGATATTCACCAGTCTTTTCTCTTGGCTCAAAGATAGGGTCTGTTGGGTAGCTCATAACGTCTTCAATACGTTCCATCTGTGTTGTCATCTCTTGTATGGACTGACCGGCTGAGATTAAAGAACTTGCCGGCGACATAAAAGAACTGAGGAACCCCTGAAATGCCATAACCATACCGATGGTGAACCGACCTTGCAGAACATAAAGCACACCGATACAGAGAACCGCAAGATTGGCAAATTGTGTGATGGCAGTAGGTACTGTGCCAAGAAATGTATTCAGTTTTAAATAGCGAACATCTTGTTTGTTGACACTTGCCTGATAACCGGCCCACCGACCGAAATATCCGTTTTCCGCTCCGCTGGATTTAATGGTTTCAATCATTTGAATTCCGGAGGCGGTCGTGGAGGAGAGCTTGGCTGCATCGCGCATCTGGACGCGAGAAATGTTAACACGCTTATTTGAAATGAGTGCGGAGACTCCTGTATTGATAAGGATGGCTCCGATTCCTACTGCTGTCATGAGAAGGCTATAGCGAAGCATGACAATTAAATAGAATACCATCATGAGAGCATTCAAAATAAGCGGTGCAAAAGTGTTTACAAGTGTACCGGCGATAGAAGCATTTGTTGCCTGACGATCGGATATGTCTGCAGCGAGTCGTTGGTCAAAAAATTGCATGGGAAGTCTAAGCACTTTCCATAAGTATGAGGCGCTGCCGATTGCTGCAAGCTTTCCTTGTATTCGCACGCTATAGATAGCAGCAATCCATAAAACGATAATGTTGACTATAGCAAAAAGGCTCATCGCCGCAGTGAATGGAATTAACCAGTCAGGGTTTTGCCCAGTCAGTAGTCGATCAAGGAAAATGCGGCCAAAAACAGGGTTGATGATGCCAATCAGAGAAGAGATGGTTGTGGTTAGAACAACAAATGCGACTGCCGCTGATGTTCCTTTCAGTCTTTCTTTTGCATAGGAGAAGGCCGATTTTGGTTTGCCTGATGGTTGAAAACCGGTATCCGGCTCAATGGTTGCACAGATGCCGGTAAATTCTTCATCAAATTCTTCCCAGGAAACGGTGACACGTCCTCTGGCGGGGTCGTTTATAATTGCGTTTTTACCTTTAAATCCGCAAAGTACTACAAAGTGATTGAAGCCCCAATGGAGTATACAGGGGAAAGGCCCTTCTTCGAGCAAAGCTTCAGGTTCTAATTTCCAAGCTTGCGCTTTCATTCCGTAACTGCGTGCTGCAACCATGATGTTTGTAAGATTGGAGCCATTACGGGAAACGCCGCAGTCAACGCGTGCCTGCTCTAAGGGAATCCATTTCTGATAGTAGTGCATAATCATTGTCAGTGACGCGGCACCGCATTCCAGAACTTCTAATTGCATAACGACGGGAACGTTTACAACCCCTTTCGTTGCGGGCTGCGGAATAGTATTTTTCTTAAACATAGGAGTCCTCCTGCCACATTATTTGTAAGAAATGGGCTACGGATCTGTTTTGGTTGCTTGTTTTCTGGTGTGGCTTGTATTCTATAAAGAGTTAATTTAACAGAAGAGAAAAGGGAGAAAGAGTTTCCGTAATGATTGTGCCGTTGTATACACCTTCGGGCATAGTTTCTGACAGAGGGATTCTGTAAACTATGTCACCTACACTTAAATCTCCAGCAAGAATCCAGTAGACGTTGGTCTCTTCTGAGATTACTTCCGGTTCGAGAGTGGCGGGGGCAAGTTCATAATTTTCATTATTTATTTTTATGGAGCGATTTTCAATTGCGCTGTTTAATGCGTTTTCGGGAATCAGACAGATTGTTTCTTTGTCTTCCGAGATTACTGCTATTTTACTAGTGGACTCAATTCGTCCGAAAATACCCCAGATACAGGCACCGACTAGGAAAATAACAACAGCTACGAGAACAAGCCAAACACCTGGGGAGGTAACTTGAAGGTAGTCGTTCATAGATTCTGGAGACTCTATTTTTTCGATGCTTTTTGTTCGGAATAGGCCTTGCTTTTTGTTTTCCATTTGTCTATCCTCCTGCGTTATATGCTTTTTGTCTGTATCCTTATAATAATTACTTCGATGAGATCCTCTACTACTATTATAGTAGAAAAAGTAACAAAAGAAAACTGTACTTAAATATTCTACCGGTCTCACAAGCTTAATCTAATAATGGAAACATCATCTTAACATGCTATAATGCAATGATATTATACTTAGGAAAACAGTGATATTAAGCTATAATGTTTATATTTAGTTGTCCCTTATGGTAGAATTGTATATGCGTAGAACGAACATTTTCTATTTTGCAGAATGCATGACTGATCTAAGAATATACAAATATTAAAAAATTTTATTGCTAATTATAAGCGGGCGATTTTGGGACCAGCTTGGAACGGGATATAACCGCTTGTGACGACGGTGGTCTTTACCGTTGTTTTTGGGGTGATGGCAGGGCTTGCGGCGGAAGGAGTTCCGTTACTTTTTGATACATTTGGAGCGATTACATCATGTGGAGTATACTTTTTAAACATAGTTGATAGGAGTTCTTTTATAACAATATCTTTTTTCAGTTACGCTATAATGAATGCTGTTGCCTTATTGCGCGCCATGATTCCGCAGAGAGTTTCCTCAATGATAGAGATAAGAAGCTGTGAGCTGTCAAAATCTTTTAAGAAAAGAGAAGCTTTAAGCTACATATAGATTCTCCTTGGGGTTTATTAAATATTAAAGTTGGAAATTCTATTGCTATTTTAATTTGCTAATAATTATTGTCCTGTAGTAGAGTTTTTTAAAAAGTATGCAGCATAGTTTGTATGGTTATTTAATGTTAAATCTATTATAATTAAGCCTTGAAATCTACCATAGTTCTTTATCGGGATTAAAAGGCTTTTTAATGAAGAAACAGATCTAAGCCTAAAAAGAAGTTTAGCGATATAAAGCTATATGTTTAGGTTTTTATTAACACTTTAAATATGTGTTGTATAAGACAATATTTTTTATGAATCTAAAGATATATTATT
>CACZQX010000241.1 GCA_902783445.1 uncultured Lachnospiraceae bacterium | reverse complement strand
TTTTTCAAAAAGCATCCTTGCCGAATCAAAGTTAACAAGATCCGGGAATTTGGCTATTATTGAATCCCACTCATCAGAGCTTGCTTTACTTAATACATCTATTATCGTATCAGTTAAAGAAAAATCAGATTTTGAAAAATATTTGGTAGCAGTATTAAAGGAAGCTATAAATTCAGAGCCGCCTGATATACTTAATATTTCTTCAGCGAGACCTGAAAGGGATTCCTTAACCAGAGTAACATAGGCCGGAATATTATTTATAACTCTGTAAAGTGCAAAAAGAATCGGCATCTGGATTATAAGCTGAACACAGCTTCCGGAAGGAGATACACCGTATTTCTTATAAACAGCCTGGGTCTCCTCGTTCATGGCAGCCATTGATGCCTGATCTTTTTTTCCTTTATACTTAGCCTGGATCGCCTGAATCTCCGGATTCATCTTAGCTGACAGTTTTGAAAATTTCTGCTGCTTGATCGTAAGAGGCATAAGCAGAAGATAGATAACAATAGTAAACAGAATGATAGCAAGAGCAACATTCGGTATCCCTATCTTCTCAATAACTACAAATATACCGTTTAAGATATATCCGAGTATTTTTGCGATAGGACCCAAAATCTTACCGTCATGCTGTGTTAAAAGCACACTGTACAAAATATTAATCCTCCTAATAATGGATCAGGGAATTAAGGGACAGGATCGTAACCGCCTTTTGAAAAGGGATTACAACGAAGTATTCTCCATAAAGCCAGCATACCGCCCTTTAAGGCACCATACTTTTCAACAGCCTCATAGCCATACTCCGAACAGGATGGGAAATAAGGACATTTTGTTGTTTTTAAGCGTGAAATATATTTCTGATAAAATCTGATACCGGAAAGTATAATTCTTTTCATATATAAATATCTGTTATGAACAAACCTTATGTATTCTCATCAGGTGCATTAAAGCACTGTCTATATCGCTGTATTTAATACCCTTTGCGCTGTTTCGCGCCAAGACCACAATGTCCAAACCACTATTGAACATTTCTTCGTGTAGCCTGTAACTTTCTTTAACACATCTTTTGAAATAATGTCTGTATACGGAGTTTCCGACTTTTTTACTTATAGAAACTCCCAATCTGTTTTTTTCTGTTCCGTTTTCCCTGACATACAAAACAAGATAACGATTGGCTTTTGATTTTCCTTCTTTATATGCTCTTGAAAAATCTGAATTACTTTTCAAACCTTCGGTAAAAATCATTTGCAAAGCCCTAAGAAAAAAAGGCCACATCTTTGTGGCCCATGTTAGTTATGCTGATAATACTTTTCTTCCCTTTGCTCTTCTGTTCTGTAAAACCTTACGTCCGCCGGGAGTACTCATTCTGCTTCTGAAGCCATGAACTTTTGCTCTCTGTCTCTTTTTAGGCTGAAATGTCATTTTCATGATAAGAACACCTCCTTTTCATACAAAATAAACGTATGCCTTTGGAAAACGTCAAGTCATATTCTATTAAAAGCATTAAGGGTTGTCAAGCAAAATCGCTTATTATAAGGGCATTTTAATATGTCAGGTATACATAATTTTTCCACATAATGTGAATAAATAGTGGATAAATAAAAAAATGAATGTGGATAACTACCATATATATGATTTGACATATTGAAAAATCAATATTTCAAATGTTTAAAAATGTGAAACATATTTGTTGATAAAAAATCTCATATTTTACCCAAATTCATAAAAAAAGCTTATAAACGGCAAAAAACATACATATACTAAATTTAGTGGAAAAATAACCTAATTCTGTTTGAAATACAGCCTATTTTGTAGTAAACTATTCTAGTGTAACTTATTGTAGCTTTTATTTATTATTGAAATGGAAATCGACATTCTTAAATCAAAATGGGAAGAGATCAAGGAATCTGTCAGGATCGAATATGAGATTACCGACCTGTCATTCGGAACATGGATCAATCCCTTAAAGCCGGGAGATATTAAAAACAATACCGTTTATGTATTGGCTCCAAGTGAGCTTACCAAGGGAATCCCTCATATCAAGAGTAAGTATTCCACTCCCTTTAAAATAGGAATAAACGAGGCTCTCGGAAAAAGCTTCGAAGAGCAATACGATATAGAATTTGTCCCGGAAGATGAATTTGAAGGTAACAGATCAAATAAACCTTCCTCTGTTAATAATGAAGAAAAATACGAAAAATCAAATCTTAATCCTAACTATACATTTGATACTTTTGTCGTAGGCAGCAATAACAGACTGGCACAGGCAAGTGCGATTGCCGTATCGGAAAGTCCCGGAGAAATCTATAATCCTCTTTTCATATACGGTGGTGTAGGACTTGGTAAAACACATCTTATGCATGCTATAGGACATTACATTATTGATCAGAATCCCAATGCAAGTGTTTTATATGTTACAAGTGAACAGTTTACAAATGAAGTCATAGAAGCAATAAGAAAAGGTAACAATTCTCCTGATATTATTAAAAAATTCAGGGATAAATACAGAAACATAGATGTTCTTCTTATAGATGATATCCAATTTATAATAGGAAAGGATTCAACACAGGAAGAATTTTTCCACACTTTTAATCATCTGTATGAGCAGAAAAAACAAATAGTTATCACATCCGATAAACCTCCAAAGGATATGGATGTATTGGAAGATCGCTTTAAATCAAGATTTGCATGGGGTCTTATCGCAGATATCCAGTATCCTGATTTTGAAACAAGAATGGCAATACTTCAAAAGAAAGTTGAGTCATTTAATTATGATATTAACAACGAAGTATTATCATACATAGCAAACAATGTTAAATCAAATATTAGAGAACTTGAAGGATCGGTCAAAAAAGTAGTTGCCCTGGCCAACCTTGAAAAGAAGATCATAGATATCGATATAGCAAAAGAAGCTCTTAAAGATATAGTATCTCCTAATTCTCCTTCAAGAATTACTCCTGAAAATATCATTAGCGTTGTATGTGATCACTATAACGTTACGATAGAAGATATTAAATCAAGCAAAAGAAATAAAGAACTTGTTCATCCGCGCCAGATGATAATGTACCTTTGCCGCAGCATGACAAATGCAACATATAAAGAGATCGCTTCTTTTCTCGGTGGAAGAGATCATTCAACCATTATGTACGGTGAAAGAGCAATAACCGATCTGCTTGAAAAAGATGAACCTACCAGAAGAACGATAGAGACCATAATCAATAAGATAAAATCAGACTGATGTTTAAAAACTCATATATACAAACATGTTATTTATTTTTTTCAACACGATGATCAATATCGGATAATGACTGTTTTAATATGAAAATATGAGTTATCAACATATCCACACTCTATATTAAGAATAATATTATTTAAATAATATATTTATATATACCCTGCCGGGTATTTAAGAAGGGAGATATTAAATGAAGATAAGATGTTCACAATCACAGCTGCTTAATGGAATAAACACTGTTTCAAAGGCAGTTCCTTCAAAAACATCAATGACTATCCTTGAATGCATATTATTTACTGCTGACG
>CACZQX010000240.1 GCA_902783445.1 uncultured Lachnospiraceae bacterium | reverse complement strand
GAAAAACAGATTATAGTAATAAGCAGTTATAAGGATTTTGAATATATTCACCAAGCAATCAAGGCCAATGCAATCGACTATATTCTAAAGCCTTTCAGAAAAGAAGAGCTTCAAAAGACCGTAAAAAAAGCCATAGAACACCTTGAAAGCGAGGATATGGGCAGCCGCCAAACCATTTCTTCCGACATAGCAAAGGAAGAATCGCTTCTTGATTATGATAAGCAATTGTTGCACAGCCTGCTTTTCGGTTATCAAAGCAGCGATATAAATCTTATTTCCAAAAAGTTGGCCAAAATAGCAAGCACTCACGACTATGTTCTTTTTAATATCCATAGCAGCAAAGCCATTACGGAAGCAAGCGTTAACAACTTTTTAAACGAAAACGGATTTGGTGATTTGGCTGTGTTTTTCAAAAGCAAGCGCAGCAACAATGTTGGCTTTTTGATTCTTTTTGTCGGAAAGTCCTCTTCATTAAACATAAAAACATTTTGCAGCCAGATAGCAAACAGCTTTGTATATCAATTTAATTTCGATCATCCTTTTTTGTGTTTCGGAATAAGCGAGCTTTACGATAGTTTACATAACTTAAACGATGCTTATCACGAAACCATATCCGCACTTAATATGCGAAAGCTCTCGGAAAATAACAGCTGTTTCTTTTTTGAAGACCGACCTAAGCAGTATCCGAAATACAACTGGTCCAAAAAAGAAGAATTGTTGTTTAACATCGAAATGGGAAATACGGAAAATGTCAGGAAGCTGATAGAATCCATGTTTGAGGATTATGTTGCGGACGACCTTTATGTGCACAGGGTTAAGCATATTTTTCTTCAACTGTTAAACGAATCCCAAAGCTTTTTAACGGATTTTGATGATGAAAGTCAGGGCGAAGCCTCACTGAATGTGGAAAACACTCTTAATAATCTTTTTTCGCTTGAAGAATTGAAAGATTATTATATGTCGTTTTTTTCAAACATCAGCGAAACCGCCAAAGAAAACAGCAACACAAATAATTACAATATTGTTGATAAATTGTGTGTTTATATCAAAAAGAATTACAGAAAGAATCTTTCTTTGGAAATACTCTCTTCCATGCTTTACATGAACAGAAGCTATTTAAGCCAATGTTTTAAAAAGCAAACGGGAGAAACATTTGTAGACTATGTTAATAATGTGCGAATCGAAAACGCAAAGACTCTGCTTAAAGGCTCTGAAAAGAAGGCATATCAAATTGCAAAATCCGTAGGATATTCCAACTCAAAATATTTCTTCAGAGTCTTCAAGAAAAAAACCGGCATGACCCCGGAACAATATAAAGAAAGTTGTTAGAAAGCACAAAAGAAACATCCCCAAATAATGAGGATGTTTCTTTAAACTATCTTACTACATTAAGCCGTTAATATAATTTGTTAATGTATTTCTGTCATAGAAGTTTGCAATTTTACCGATAAAGTAATCCGGCTCCGCACCTCTGTCTATATTATAGAAGGTACCGTTCTTTTCAACCGCAAACATCCAAGATCCCGAAAGATTGAAGTAAGCTCCGCTTGCTGATGATGTTTCAAATACCATGCATCCACCACCGCCCGATGTCTGGCCAAGAAGTGTTACCTTGTTAGAATCCTTAAATACATTAGGAACCAAGTTACCGCAAGAGAAACTAACCGGTGACTCTAAGCAGTAAAGATTGTAGCCCTGTAAAGAGTCCTTCTCATCAAATACTTTGTCAAGATTTAAGTCAATCTGAACACAAGCTACTCCCATTGCTCCTGTATTATTATTCTTTACCGCTGTTTGGCTTTTACCAAGGAATGTTGCAATAACAAAAGATGCTACATCAGTGGAACCACCTGTATTGCACGAAAGATCCAATACTACATTTTCAATAGGACTGCCCTCTCTTGTAATCTGGGAATATGCGTAAATCATAAGGCTCACTGCGTCGTCCATAGTTGCCTCTGTCGGCGGATTTGTATAGAAATCCTTATCTTCCGGCATAGGGTTAAAACTATCAAAAGTAATATATGCTGTATTTCCCACTTCTTCATATGCAGGCATTCCGTTAGGATAAGCCGCTTCTCTTGCCGCCTTAAACTGTGCCATTGAAACGTCGAAATTTGTGCCATATGTACCTTGTGTTAAATTAGGTGAGAAATCCGCACCCGAACGATATGAGTAGTTTATACCTGTACTGTGCAAATCATCCAAATGTTTGTAAATAAAATCAAACAAAGTACTGTCAAATACTTGCGGATCCGTAGAACGTAAGCCTTCTTCCAATCCTGTTTCAAGGAAGAACTCATTAAAGCTTTTAATCTCATGCTCTTCCTTAAATCCGTAATGATAATCCAAATTCAAGCATAATTCATTATAATTAAAAGTAGCAAGGCTTTCCGACATTTCCCCTGTAGGAGCTGAAAAATAAATATCACCCAAAGGAGTGCCTACTTTCAAGCCCTCACTTGAAATAATAATGCATTCGCCGTTGTAAACAGCAGGCATGTACTTATGAGATAAAATGAAATCGCTTATTAATTGGAAAGGAACATAAATATCATCACCGTCTTTTATAAGATCGATTCCGTAGTTATCAAGGTGCAAAGTAATATATTCACCAAGGCGTTCATAAGAATCGTCTGTATAATTAAACAGCTGCTTTGCGGAGTCGCTCATTTTATTCGCTTCCACAATATCCATCAAAGAATCCATAGTCGAGCCTTTTAAGAATTGGTCCCAATCACTGAAGGTAATAGTGTCATCTTCAAGATCAAAATCCATCCAACTACCATTTTCACGAGTAAGAACAGCCTCGTTTTTATCTACTTCAAGCTCCAATGTATAGCCTTCATATTTGCCAACCAGCCCAAAAGCTTCTTCCAAAAGGGAAACCACTTCTTCAAGTGAAAGATACGGTATGTCTGCTTCTTCATTGAAGAATGCAAGTTCTAACGTATCCATATCCTCCTCGTTAAAGTAGTAAATAGGAACTTCCTTTGTTGTTTTTTCGCCAATTTCAAAAGGCTTATCCAGTTTTAGATTTCGAAT
>CACZQX010000239.1 GCA_902783445.1 uncultured Lachnospiraceae bacterium | reverse complement strand
GGTTATAGACTTCAAAGCAGACTTATTAACTATCTTTGCTTTAGACGCATTTATAACAAGTTTCTTGTTCTTTGCAGCCTTAATTGCGGGTATAGTCACCGTACCGCTAGTCTTACTTGTAAACACTATCGTTTCCGAGTTACTTTTCTTAAGCTCTGCAACCAGTTTCTTCTTAGTTGTGACTTTAACAGACTTCGAAGCCGCACTCACCGGTACTGCACCAAGCACCATAGCCAATACAAGAAGTGCTGTAAACATTCTTATCACTAAGTTCCTTGAAAGATTTCTTCGTTTTTTCATTTTAATGAATGCTCCTTAATATATTTCATGTTGTTACATTAAAACCTAATCCTATTGGATAGCAACCTATTCCACCCAAAGAATATAAACTTACCTAGCTTATTTTACTGTATAAAAACTTGATAGGACATGATTTACAAACATTGTAACAGAGCTCGCACCATCATCATCGCAAATCATTTAATTCCAGATTCATCCATATCCTCAGAATTCAAAATACCTGTATAATCCTCATAAAATTTCTCAAAACTTACAGGACATCTTTCTATAAGTATTTCAACATTTTGATTTTCGGCTATTTCAACATATAGTGACATTCCTGAAACCTTTGGTTTCTTCTTCATTTTGTTAACTACCCTTGTTAATACACATTTAGGATAATTACTGTCAGGATTATGTTCATCTCCCCAAAGCATCTCCGGTTCTCTATCAGGATAGAAGTTTAATGAATCTCCCACTTCTTCGAGTGCTGGCTTATCTGCCAGTATCCAACTTTCAATCATTCTTAATGGTATCATAGGAATGAAATGTTTCAGATCATTATTCAAACCTTCTGCAACTTCATTATACTTTTCTTTCCAACATCTTTCAGCATCTAATTTTGTGTTTCGAGTACCAACTTTTTTATCAGTGTCAGAGTAATAAATACCATATGAGTAGCCATCTGCTTTTGCCTTAGCGTAAAATCTTCTGGCAGGAATAGCTTTGCCTGACAGGCTACTAATACTTCTTCCAAGATGAAACGACTCAACATCTTTTCTTTCTATAGGTATCAAATTAATAGATTTATTTAGTTTTTCAGCTACTTTGTATAAATATACTCCAACAGGTCCCCAGAGCCATTCACCACCAAACTCCTTAGTCCCATAATCCGTGGGGCCTTCGCCTGTTACAGCTATTTCTTTACCAATCACATTTTCATCTTGCATTATCAATTATCCTTTTTAATTCAAAATGGTTCAGATTCATTAATATCTCACCAGGAAACATATACTCCGTTTTAGCGTTAATCTCCGGTATATCAAAAAGCTTGACAGATTTTGTCCCGCCATCCTCGGAATGATAAAAATATAATATATCATATTTATTAACAAAATCGATAAAATACCCACTTTGAGACGAGAAAATAAGTTGGATGCCATGATTTCTCACAAAATCATATAAGATGTCAAACAAAGGATTGACATAAACATTATTAATCCCGTTTTCCAGTTCATCGAAAGCGAATACTGTTTCCTTATCACCGGAACACATAATAGAAATAATGCTAAGCAATCTGATGATACCATAACTCATCTCGTTTGAAGAAAGACTGATTTCTCTGGTACCTTCTTTTTCCTTAACCATAACGAGAGTCTCTTTTTTTACAGAATCTGAAACAATCTTTATATCATCAAACTTATCTCCCATAAGTTTTCCAATACAATCATTAAAAAAAGTCTTTTGTTTTTTATTCATTGAGCTTAGTAGCTTCGGTAAATTTTCTTCATTTGATGATTTCATAAGCCTATCAGATGAAATCCGCATATTCTTAGGATCTAAAACATCAAATAACTTAGTTTTTGATATGAGTGACATTAAGCATTTAAAAATTTTATCCGCAGTTTTAAGGTCAATTATTTTCAAAACCGATGATAAAACAGTGAGTCTCGGATAAACTATTGAAGACTTTCCGGCTTTTAGAAGAATACTATCCCCGGCACTATAACTGAGAAAAAACTCTCCTGTATCAACATCTTGAATGCTTTCATCAATCAATATGGTTTTCCCCGTTTTTTTATCTTGACCTATCTTAATAGACCAAATGATATTCTTTTCTTTGGAGCCCATACAAACTCTTAGTTCACTTTCAAACGACACCTGTTTTTCTTCCGAATATTTGGACAATATGTCAGTATATTTAAGTCCCTGCCGTTCAAGAATGACATCAAAATCTTCCTGTATGGATTTACACATAAAATCGACAGCTTGCAAAAATGTACTTTTCCCTACTCCATTATCTCCAACAAGCGCACTCATCGGTGAAAGTTGAATATCAAAATCTTTCAATGATTTGAAGTTTTTTATATGAAACCTTGTAAACATATGGTTACCTTTCATTTACAAATACAAACTTAATCCTTTTATAAACTATCTACTGCCTCTCATAATACTTTATACCAGAACTCGGTAAGAAAAAAGTCCTGATATACCCATCAACAGAAAGAACAACAAATTCATTTGTTGCTTCAAGATAATAGACATAGTCACCATCTTCTTTCTCTGTCTTATGCAATGAATCAGGATTATTAATCACATCCGAAGCAGCCTTCTCATAACTTTCCTTTGAATCAAAACCCATCTCAATCCCATGTTTTTCATAATGCTGCTCAAGTAAATCAGTATTTCTGAATTTATATTGTATATAATCCTTCTTCTTATCGTCATTACCTGTGTTACCTGATTCAGCATTAGTTGAATTCTTCACAGACTTAACAGTCACTTTACAAGAATATGATTTACCATCATAAACTGCTGTTATGGTACACTTTCCTTCACTTTTTGCTTTTACCTTGCCAGTCTTAGATACAGTAGCTATCTTCTTGTCACTTGATTTCCACTTAACACTATCAGCACCTGATAATTTTAGTTTAACCGTCTTGCCAATAACAATAGTAACCTTTTTCTTGTTTAGTTTAATACTGTCATCAGCTTTTACCGAAAGTTCTTTAAAAGGAATGAGCATTGTAATTAACAACAATAACAACAGCAATAATGATAATAACAACTTCTTCATAACCTTCTCCATCATAAATAAAAAATTCAAAGTAAAACCCGGTGGCATTTCCGTTACTGAATGGTGCCAACAAAACAATCTTAGCAAGTACAAGTTTTTCTACTGGCAACATCTCCTTAAGGATGAAGCCGTAAACAAAATGCTCCCTGAGATCGTCCCTTTGGCTATGCCCTCAGTCATTGGAAGTTCTCAATCAGAACAGTCTCAACTATCCTCTGCAGAATCCAATCACTCGACTTGCAAAACTTGCGCAAATGCCCAAGCATATGGACGATAAAAACCTGGGTTTCCTCGAAGATCTTCTTCCTTGGTCAGACCGGGTGCAGAAGGAATATCCCAGTCTCTACAAAAAATCTTAAAAAATTTTTCAGAAATTCAAAATACAAAATATCATGACCTTTTTACCTGCAAATTACAAAACCTAATGAATTCTTCTTTAGCGTGTACAAGAGAGTGTGGGACCTCATAGTCCACATCATCACTACTTAAATATTCTGACATCTTCTTTGCTTCATCTTTGCATCGTTCCGGTTTACCTGAATGTCTGTAATCTATTGCCTCATCTATGCGACCCTCTCTAAAGAAATGAATCCAGTTCTCTATCTGACGTTTGGGAACCCATATAATAACAAACTCCTGATTCCTATTAAAAATGATACTACCTATATTGCTTTCAACAAACTTTATTCTTTCCTCAACAGTAAGCATATCTGCATCCGTACAAACAATCAAAGCAAGTTTCAGATGCTTTTTGCTTAAAAGCAACCTAATTTCAAAAGGATACTGTTGCCTAACATAATCGGAACCACACTTCTGACCTGCAGGTGACATATTCACACGAATCTTTCTCTTGCTAATCCCTTGTTCATCTAAAAAAGAGAGTAAAAAACTTTTAGATTGAGCATCCTCACATAAGACTGCATATTGATACCTATCATTAAGCTTCATCCATTTCACCTATCCCACGTGATATCATTTCAGAATATGGCATAATCACCTCTTCTTTATCTCTGTAATACGGGTTATCAATTATCCTGGACTCTCCGGAGGTATTCCTTTCAATCCAAATTCCTGCTTGATCAGTAAAATAATTTATTACATCCCCATTATGTGATATAAGGATACATTGCCCATTATCCTGAACTTTCTCCTCTATAGTCATGCATATAGCCTGTATTTCTCTCAAAGAAATGTAATTATCCGGCTCATCCATAAGCAAAGTAAAACCATTCTTTAAATATGCAAAAATAAGAAGATAGAGTGAGAATATAGCCTTTTCGCCATCCGACAAGTCATTAAAATCAAATACACATTTAACATCCTTATACAAGTATTCGATACATAATGACTTATGATAAGCTCCAGGAACGATTCTAGCCATTACATAACTCGGGTTAATCTCTTTCATTACGGAATTAAGTTCAACAAAAGTCTCGGGTAGTGTTTGAAGTAAATCAGCACAAACAGAACCAATATTACTAAAATCAGGTTCAAGCTTATCAGAATCATCTCCAACTAACGAAAGCATACCTTTAGGATCCGGAGTACAAATAATTATCCGTCTAATGAACGATTTAAAATCTCTGATAAACTTATGCTGCTCATCATCGGGTGCAAACCTTATACTAGAATACTCTTTTCCAGTAAGGAATCCCATGGATTTTAAGGACATATCATCATTAATAGTTACTATCCCGTCAGCAACCGTCATTAAAACACTACCATTTCGAGTAATCTTCTCAGAATTTATACTACATTTATAGGTAGTGTTAGAATAAATAACCTCCAGAGAGTACATATATTCATTTTCATCTTCTTCAATACAGAATTCAAACATTTGAATATTGCTTTTCATCCATCTAGTTAATGAATTATAAGAGAATATCTTATCAACAGTTGTAGCATCATCACCATTAATAAATCTACATAGCTTACTAACAACTTCAAAAAGATTACTCTTGCCACTACCATTTTTGCCTAAAAGCAATGCAACCTTATCAAATTCAACCTTAAAATTAACGAAACTCTTGTAATTATTTATATATAAATACTTAATCATAATGATCCTCTCCACTGCATCAGCAAAACTAAGTGTATGTTCGATCTCATAGTTTTCTTTCAATAAAGAAATACCAGCATTTTATATAGATAGTACACCATGTCTAAGGATGTTATCTTATTGCTTTTATCAGTATCTATCCCGTCTGTGGTTTTTACTGATCTCTCCTATGGCATACACCAATTAATCTCCGAACTGAAAATTCCGATTAAACAGCACGTGATTTCCACTCTCAACTGCATAGCCATTCTGAAGCAGACGGTACATCAAATAATCCCTTTAATAGAAAAGTAACCAGCATCATAAACGCACTTAGCGGTTTTACTAACGGTTAATTGTTTCTACATAGAGCCTTATGTAATAGTAATTAGACTAAGTTTTCTTTCAACTGGGAAATACTTAAAAGATATTAACGTCTTTCTGTAATGCCCATTTTGTGTCCTTAAGCCTATACATTCACAAAACTTAAGTACTCCAAACTCATTTTTTTCCAACTTGTATATATAATTATTACAAAGGTTATTTTGTATGTATGACTTAAATGCCTCCTGTTTTTTTAATTCGTCAGCAAGCGTGTCCATTATTTCACCCTTGCCTTGTACATCGCTAACTGTTTTTCTATTCAGATACATCCATTTATCATCTGGAATTTCAAATTTCAACTCCTTC
>CACZQX010000238.1 GCA_902783445.1 uncultured Lachnospiraceae bacterium | reverse complement strand
AGGATTAGTCCCTATGCTGATTCTTTTGCAGTGGCAATGGATGAAAATATATATATCGGCGGCTATGCAAATGCTTATAGCCAAGCTACAGTAAGGTACAGCACGATAGGTCTTAGAGTTCATTTTGGGGATAGTGCTCAGTGGTATGTGGATTTACCATGTAATTTTGCAAGATGTTTTTATAACGGAGTGTCTCTTTATACGAGACTTTGTACCAACAACATGAAAACAAATCAATATTACGGGGAACAAGTAGTAGGTGATAGGGTATATTCTTTGTTTATTTTGCCTTTCACCAACCTCCAGCGCCAAATTGTCGACTGCTACGGCGTCGGCAGCGCTCAGGCGCAGTGGATTGCTGCAAACAGCACTCAAACCGTAACAAAAAGGCTTTATATAGACCATATTTTTACAAAGAGTGTTATTTATGACTACAATCTCTATCCCGACAGCGGAGGGGCTCACATCTACAAAGGCTATTATGATGGATTTATCGGAGTTTATTATGATAACAATCCTGCAGCCTGCGCAAGCTTCGATCGATTCAGACAATACTATTACAATAGCACCGGAGTTTGGTTAAATGATGATTTTTACTATTCAAACTACAATATTCCGTTAAGCATTACGGTGAATCCAAGCGATGGTCTTGCCTACAGGCAAATAGTATATTACAGAAAGAAAGACTACAAAACGGGAACTTATAAAAACTTCAGCTCATCCGAAATCGGAGGGGCAGCAAATCCATCGTACTTTTACGCATCATATGGCTCATATTTTTATCCGAGCTATTTAAACAAAACTCCAAAAGGTTATAAAAAAGAAAAGATAAGTCCCACATACAAATTGATAGATCTGGAGGCGAATGATATTAACAGCTATTATGTTGATTACATGCCGATATCTTATAAAGTTAGGTTTAATCCAAACGGTGCAACAGCGGGCACTATGGAGCCTCAATCTTTGGTCTACGATTACAATCAATCACTTAATTCAAATCAATATAAAAAAGAATACAGCTTAAATTTCGACTATATGGGCGGAGAAGGAGATAAAAACTCTCTTTTGTCAAGCTACATTTTTAAAGGCTGGAGCCTTAATAAAAATGATTCCGATCATGTTTTTAAAGACAAGGCGGGAGTCGTAAATCTTTCGGCAACGGAAAATGCCATGGTGGATTTGTATGCAATCTGGACAGGAGGAGATGTTTTGATGCCTGATGCAAATAAGCCTCATTATAGTTTTGTCGGATGGACAAAAGATAGGCAATTAGCTGAAAATGCCAATGAATCAGAGGAATGTCCGGATATTAAAATTCACGAAAATCAAGGCTATATTCCCTCGGAAAATGAAAATTTCTATGCCGTATGGTATTCCTTTAAGCCTGAAATCAGTGCTGAAAAGTTTGTTGCCAATGAAGCGGACAAGCTAAAGGACGAAATATTGCTCGAAAATGTAATCGCAACGGATGTTGAAGACGGAGATATTTCAAAAGAGCTTGTTATAACTGACTATGACGGCTTAAATCTTGACAAGCCCAAGGCCGGCAATTATTTGCTTCAATACAGCGTGACGGATTATTCCGGTAAAAGCACGACATTTGAAAGGGAAGTGGAAATCCTAAATGTTCCGCCGACTTTGGAATGCAAGGATGTTATTCAATACAATTTCGGCCGTGCAAAAATCACCAAAGAAAAGCTATTGAAAAAAATGCAAGCAAAGGCGGAGGATGTCTACGATGGCGACTTAACAAGCAAGATTGAAATAGTTGAAAAAAGCGGCTTGAAATATGATGACAAATCAAACCCGCATAAAGACTATAAAATAAAACTTTCCGTTACAGACTCTAACGGAGCGGAGGTTACAAAGGAGGCGAATGTAAAGATAATATACAGATTTGTACATTTCAAAAAATATAAATAATTAATAAACTATTTGAACTAACAAAGAAATAACAAATAAGAAATAAAGATTAATTTGCAAATATCTTTACGAAAGAAGGAATTAAATGAATTACAATGAATTTTTGGATGCTTTGTTGGAAAGCGTAGAATCTTTAATGGGTGAAGAATATGATATTTCTTACCATGATATTTTAAAAAACAATGACAATTCACTTAAGGCAATGGTTATTAAAAGAGCGGGTGACCACATTTCTCCAACCATTTACCTGAAAGGCTTCTATGAAGATTATATCTATGGCAAATCTACACTCTTTGATATCAGAGATGAAATAATAAGATTATACAAAGACAACTGCAATGATGTCAGCATAGATGCCCAAAACTACGAAAATTTTGATTATATAAAAAGTAAAATAGCCTATAAACTGATAAATGCCAAGTCAAACGAGAACATGTTAAAAGATGTCCCTTGGATTCCCATATTGGATCTTGCGATCGTCTTTTATGTAATTGTAAAAATCGACAAATCAGGTGCGGACGGAACAATTCTTATTAAGAACAATCATTTAAAAATCTGGGGCATAGATAAAGAAGAGCTTATAGAGCTTGCCAAAGAAAACACTCCAAAGATAATGCCTTCGGAGATTCGTACTATGAAGAAAGTTATATCGGATATTT
>CACZQX010000237.1 GCA_902783445.1 uncultured Lachnospiraceae bacterium | reverse complement strand
CCTCGCGGCAAGTCCGTTTTCTGTTCGCTTAAATCTGTCGCACATTTCCTTTTTGGTAGCACCGCTGTTATACATTTTTACAAGTAACTGTTCCTCTTCGGCGCTCCACTTCGCACCGGCGTTTTTCGGGCCTTTCTTTGGCTTTGCCTCGATCTGTTTTAAAACAGCGTTCAATGCCCGGATAACATCCGGTTGATTGCACGAGTCCTCGGCGGGAAGAACTTCCCCGGTTACAGGATTGATCCCATCTGCTAACACTTCAACGATTTCTCTTGCTTGTGAAATTTCCATATTCTTTCTCCTTATTCGTCTTTATAACTTTGCACAGGAATATATACTTTCTTCAAAGGTATCTCCTTTTGGTATTTTTCATCAAGTAGTTCGTAATATTTCAGAATCAAATCAACCAGTTCGGTCCCGTTTATTCCTCGAATAATAGGAGTGTTGTTCAGGTATTTTGTTGCATTTTTTGTGTAATTTGAAAGTGTCACAAAAAGCCCATAGTCCCCTTCACGCATTGCGCCTTTAAGAGATTGAATGGTGGATTCTTTGATATCGCCGTCTTGACTTTTTACCTGAACAAGAATTCTTGGCGGCAATTCATCTTTGTATGCAGTGATGTCTATTCCTCTATCGCCGCCATGAGGCGAAACTTTGGTGCGATAGCCCATTGCATTTAATAAATCTGCAATGAATTCTTCCAAATCGTATCCCTTGAACTTCTTGCTTAACTCTTTTAAAATGAAATCTTTAGTGGCCTCAACAATCTCATCTGCTGTTGCGGAAATTGTTTCGTCTTCCTCATCAGAAGTTTCTATTCTAATCTCGTTATTTATTGCCGCAATGAATTCATCAGTATAATTGCGAATAGAAAAGAATGATAAAAACGAACCTACTTCATACAACGCTCCTTGCGAAAATACTGTTCTTGGTAAATGTTTTAGCCATTTAACTTTTCTTTGTTGGACATATTCTGTAGTGGCTTCATTGTAATAATAATCACTTTCGATTACACCTATGTTTATCATTCGATTGGTTTTTGAGGGAAACACCACGTAATCACCTATTTTTGCTTCAAAGGCGAATCTGTATAGCATGCCTGCGCAGTTCGCAACGCTCTGTTTTGAAGAATCAGGATAAACATTTTCATAATGTGCTTTTATGCTTTCTCTGGTTCCGCCAAGTTTGCTGATGTCGCCCATCGATTTCCATCCAACAGCTATTACATTCTTGTTTAAGAATAGATAATCATCCTGAGTATGTATTCCCCAAATCATATTCTCCCTTGTGTTTTCCATATTGTTTAACCTCCAACAAATCTTGATTAAATTGTGCATATTTTAAGCAGTATGCGCTGTTTTACACTTGCTGCATATCCCGTTTACATACTCCTCAAACGAGGGATTTGTCATAATATAAATGTAACCCATATTATTTTTCTCCATTTCCTTTGAGTCTGTTAATTAACTGACTTGCAAATTCTATAGCAATTTGTTCACACGAGTATTTTGAAGAATCTAATGCTTGAATGTTTGCAATTGCCGGGTACTTATCTTGCAATTGTTTAATTGTAATATTATGTAAAATTGGAAGAATGATTTTTTGCCCACTGGAGTTTTGTCTATTCAAAAACTCATAAAGCTCTTTTTCGGTCCATTCACGCCCGAAAAAGTTTTCTGAAATAATAATTATAGCAAACTCTGCCTTTTGAACACCTTCTAAAATCTTGTTCTTCCAATCATCGCCCCATAGTATGGCATCCTTATCATAAAAAACTTTAATTCTCAGTTTTTCTAATGCTTGTTTTAATTCGTTAACATATTCTTCCTTGTCTTTATTTGCATGTGAAATAAAAACATCATACATCGCAGTTTTTGGCTTTTCTTGCGTTGTTATAATACCTTTTTGTTGCTCAATCAAATCCCAAAAATCATAATCACAGTATACTTTTTCTAAATAGAACATTATTGACATTATGTTGTTTGATCCGGCTGTATTAAAAGCCGATATTAGTAACTGATATATAGGATGCGTTTTCAGATATTTATGGCTAAAATCCT
>CACZQX010000236.1 GCA_902783445.1 uncultured Lachnospiraceae bacterium | reverse complement strand
GCATAGCATAAAAACTATACCTCCAGCACGATTAACTTGAAGATGCCTATATGTTCTTGCATACCAAATTCTGTTTTTTTGACTCACAATTGTCTCCCTAAAAATTATTATCCTATTCCTTAAATATGATAATATAATTATGTTTAGCTGTCTATAAATACAGCAAAATAAACTTTCTTGACGTATTTAGTTTACTTTTTGTGGGCATTTATATTACTTTTTATTTCATTAAATCCAAAAGTTTTATTATCTCTTCCTTATCCACGGTTTCATTTACCGCTTTTCTTATCTTGGTGGAGTTGTGACAACCTGCCGTATACCAAGATATATGCTTGCGCATTTCTCTGATGGCGGTAAATTCGCCTTTTTGTTCTATCATCATATCAAGTTGGCGAAGAATCATTTCTTTTATTTCTTCCACGCTTGGGCGCGGCAGCACTTCACCGCTTTCCAGATAATGTATTATTTCTCTGAATATCCATGGATTTCCCTTAGCTCCGCGGCCTACCATTATGCCGTCACAGCCGGTATGCTCGTAAAGGGCCTTTGCATCTTTGCCGCTAAAGACATCTCCGTTTCCGATAACGGGAATCTTAACAGCTTTCTTTACATCGCGGATTATATCCCAATCGGCCTTTCCCGAATAGTATTGGCTTCTGGTGCGTCCATGCACGGCAACTGCTGCCACTCCCGCGCCTTCTGCTATTTTGGCTATTTCCACCGCATTTATACTATCCTCGTCAAATCCTTTTCTGAACTTAACGGTTACGGGCTTTGTGCACTTCTTAACCATTTTTGTTAATATTTCTTCCACAAGCTTAGGCTCTTTCATAAGAGCACTGCCTTCGTGGTTGTTTACTATTTTCGGCACGGGACATCCCATATTTACGTCAATGATGTCATGCTCACTGTCATTAAAACGAGATGCTATATCCGCCATAATGTCAGGGTCCGATCCGAAAAGCTGCAGGGCGTGTACACCTTCTTCGGGCACGGTCTTTAAAAGCTCGTATGTATTTTTGTTATTATACAAAATCGCCTTTGCACTTACCATTTCCGTGCAGCTAAGACCACAGCCCTGCTCCTTGCAAAGAAGCCTGAAGGGAAGATCCGTAACCCCCGCCATGGGGCCGAGGCACAAATTGTTTTCTATTTCAACGTTTCCGATTTTCATGTATTAATGTCACTTTCTTAATTAAGCGCAAAATGGCAATGCTTATTTTTAAGCATTGCCATTTTAAATTGTCATGTTTTTAATAATCCATGCCGATGCCATTGATTTAGATATTCTTTTCGTAAATCAATCTAAGCCCGTGCATTGTAAGGTCGATATCATAAACATCAATCTTTTTGGTTTCATCGGCAATCAGCTTTCCTAGGCCTCCCGTTGCCACTACTTTTATATTCGGCAAACCAAGCTCTTCCTTCATTTTATCTATAATATATTCGGTCAAACCAATATATCCGTAAACGATACCTGCTTGAAGGCTCGATACCGTCTCTCTTGCAAGGATTGAATCCGGCTTCTTGATTTCTATTTCCGGAAGCTTTGCGGCACCCTGCCAAAGGGCCGTAGCGCTAAGACGTATGCCCGGAGCCGTTACTCCGATTGGAAATGTTCCGTCTTCGCTAATATAATCAAATGTTGTTGCGGTTCCGAAATCTATTACGATTACCGGACCTCCGAACATCTCGTATGCTCCCACCGCATCAACGATTCTGTCAGCACCTATTTCCTTCGGATTCGGATTGGTAAGTTTTATTCCCGTTTTCACACCCGGTCCCACTACTATTGCCTGTTTTCCGAAATATTTGATAATTCCTATATTTAAAGAATACATAAGATCAGGGACAACGGATGCAATAATAATGTCCGTTATTCTTTCTTTCTTAATATCCCTATGTTCCAGGCATTCCAAAATAAGAAGCCCGTACTCGTCCGATGTTCTTATAATATTTGTGGTTATACGAAATGTAGCCACGATTTTTTCCTTATCGAACACTGCCATTGTTATATTTGTGTTTCCTACATCAATTGCAAGTAGCATAATTATTCTCCGTTTATTGTAAGAATTGCTTTATAATAAGTCTCGATGCCTTCAAACAAATCTTTTTTTTCTTTTTGCATCTCTTTTATTTTAAGCTCGCTTCCTATTTCATCAAAGAGGAAGTCCTTTTCGTCCGCCTGCACACTAATTTCAAGGTTTCCGGTATCGTTAAATTGCAAGATAATAATGCCGCCGACTTCTTCCGTAAATGTTACGCAGGCTATCTGAAGCTCTTTTTTAACGATATCCGGCAACTTATCAAACTCATTGTTAAAATAGTATTTTTGCAAATATGAATTTGCACCGCAAAGAACTGTTTTTGCCATATTCTCACCATTTCTCTTATGCGTAAAATGCAATTTTTAATATTATGCCAATTACAAGCAAGGCTCCGCCTATAATGGCTCTAATAAGAAAAGCCTGATATTCATCCTTCAGGTATTGTTTTATAGATATAAAAACATTCATAACGGCCGCAAGTATCAGCACGTTAGCTACCATGTAGATATGACTATCAGGTTTTACCAAAACAAATACCGCAAGTGCTATGCTTAAAAGACCCATTATGATATTGGCAATATCCATGGCTTTAACCAATAGCACCACAGTATTTGAATTATGTTTAAACATAAGTATTCCTCCAAAGACCTAATGTCTTTTTTATATTATACTATATTTTCAGTTTAAACAAGCGTTTTGTTCCTTTTTGAATAAGCTCCGGATTAAAGCCCATAAAGAACATAAACATCATTTCATTAAAACTTAAAGAAAGATTTTCAATGTCTCCGCTCATGGCCAATCCAAAAGCTGTAGGAAGATCTTCTTTCAAAATTTCCATAGCTTCTTTATCATCAACGATTTCTTCAAGTCTTGTATTCATGTTGTATTTTG
>CACZQX010000235.1 GCA_902783445.1 uncultured Lachnospiraceae bacterium | reverse complement strand
GAGCCAAGAAATTTTTTGATTGTTTTCATTTTTGCGGGTGATTCCACAATAACTAAATACTTTGGCATTTCATAACCTCATAAAATTTAATCTAGGGATTAGCTTCGACAATAATAGCCCGGAGATGGTTCGTAAATCAAACCGTCAAGTTCGAGTTTTATCAGAACTCCAAGTCCCGCTTTATAGTCCATCCCCGCTTCTTCAATGATTTCATCCTTTGTTTTTGGTTGAAATTCTACACAACTATACAACACCTCATAATCTTTTTCAAGACTAAAATTATTTTTTTTATTTTGACAGATTTTTGTTTTACCTTCCAAGCTAAAGTATTCAAAAATATCTTTTGATGATGTTACAATCCCCGCTCCATCGGCAATTAAAGCGTTGCAGGCCTCGCTTGATAAATCACTTATGCGCCCGGGTATGGCAAATACATCTTTTCCTTGAGAAAGCGCATATTCCACCGTATGTAAACTGCCGCTTTTTTTCTTAGCTTCAACTACCAAAACCAAGTCCGACAAAGCACTTATTATCCTGTTTCTGAAGGGAAAATTGTAGGAAAAAGGCTTTGTTCCCAAAGGAAATTCGCTGATAATCCCGCCTTTTTCCAAAGTTTGCTCAAACAGTTTAAAGTTTTCCGGCGGATATATCACATCTATTCCGCAACCCAGCACTCCAAAGCACCTTCCATTCGCATCTATGGCGGATGACATGGAAATTGAATCTATTCCCCTTGCCAAGCCGCTGATAATTTGAATACCCGCCCCGGCAAAATCCGAGGCAAGCCCCTTGGCGCAGGCCCTTCCGTACTCGCTGAAAGCCCTTGCTCCTATCATGGCAACGGAAGGAATATTTTCATCCGGAAGATTGCCTTTAACGTAGAGGCTGTAAGGCATATCCGGAATTTCCTTTAATTTGGTGGGAAATGCGGGATGTGTGGGATATAAAAATCTTATTCCTTCATTATATATATAATCAAGTTTGTTTATTTTTCCGAAATTCTTTTTTGCATAAACAATTCTGTCAATATCCCCTGCCTTTACACCTGCCCGTAAAAGTGCCTTTTCATCGGCTTTGTAGACTTCCCAGGGACTGCCGAAAAATTCAAGAAGCTTTTTAATTTTATCGAAAAACACTCCCTCGATATTTGTCAGAAAAAACCAATATTCTTCTTCATTCAATATAAAACACCTTCCTTATTTCATTTTAAAAGACAAAGCTTCCAAAATATGCTCATCTCTTATTTTTTCGGACTCGTCCAAATCCGCAATGGTCCTTGATACTTTAAGAACTCTTGAATAACTTCTGGCACTCAAATCCAACTTTTTAACCGCTTGCTCCAAAAGCTTTTCCTGCGTATCGCTTAAAGGGCAATACTTTTCAAGCTCCGAATTTTCAAGGCCCGAGTTGAATTTGTTGGATTTATCCTTGTATCTGTCAAATTGAATAAGCGCCGCCTTATCCACTCTTTCTTTAATTGTTTTGGAATCTTCGATGATTGTTTTATCTTCTGATTTATAAGATCTTCTTTGACTGATAATGTCGATTTGCTCTGTCTTTGCGCAAAGGTCGATTCTGTCCAAAATCGGCCCGTTGACCTTGCTTTGATATTTCTTAATATCCCTTTCCAAACAATTGCATTTGTTTCTGTCGGGATAGTATCCGCAGTGGCAAGGATTCATTGCGGCCACCAGCATAAAATCCGCAGGAAACGTAACCGTTCCGCCGCTTCTGGATACCCTTATTTTTTTCTCTTCCAAAGGAAGCCTTAGGGCTTCTATTGTTTCCCGCCTGAATTCGGGGAATTCATCCAAAAACAAAACTCCTTTGTTTGCAAGGGTGATTTCTCCGGGGCGGGGATTTGCCTTTCCTCCCATTAATCCCGCAAGGCTAACGCTATTGGATGGTTCCCTGAAAGGCCTTTTAAACATGATATCGGGATTTAACATGCCCATGATGCTGTAAACCTTGGCAACTTCAAGCATCTCATCTTTTGATAGGCTGTGTAAAATAGAAGGGATGCGCTTTGCAATCATGGTTTTGCCGGATCCCGGAGGACCGATAAGCAAAAGATTGTGCATGCCCGCTGCGGCAATTTCCGCCCCTCTTTTAGCATTTTGCTGGCCCAAAACATCCTTAAAATCCGCGTATTCAACCTCTTTTTGCTCCGATTGTCCCACATCCGGCACAATAACTTCCGCATCTTCGCCGTTATAATAATCCACTATATCTTTCAGGCATTCAAATCCCAGTACCTCAACGCCCTCTATTAAAGCTGCTTCTCTAACGTTTCCCTTCGGCACCACAAGCCTTTTGATATTTTCATCATAGGCCATAACCGCAATTGGCAAAATTCCGGGGATTTCTTTCAAAGAGCCGTCAAGCCCAAGTTCCCCCGCAAAAACCGTATCTTCCATACACTTGCAATTTACAAAACCAAGGCCGCAAAGAATCGCCATGGCTATGGGCAAGTCAAAAGCCGAGCCTTCTTTTCTTATATCCGCCGGAGCCAGATTTACCGTAATTTTTCGAGAGAAAATCTCATATCCCGAATTTGTAACCGCCGCACTTACTCTTTCCTTTGCTTCACGCACTTCGGAAGATAAGAGTCCCACCATTTGAAAGTTTGGAAGACCGCCGCTTACCGACACTTCCACACTGACTTTAACGCAGGAAACTCCGTAAAGGGCAGCCGAAAAAACACTGCAAAACATAGTATTCCTCCTGTAAAAAAATATTAAATTGTTCCGGATTATATTTAAGAATTTTGAATTTATAAAGATTAATTTGCCCTAAAAGATTAGCACAAAAAAACCAATAAGGCAAGATACTTATTGGTTTTTTTGTATTTATCCTCTGTATATAATATTCGATTTAATGGTCTGTTTGTCATCTTTTGCGATGGCATCGCGTATCTCTTCGTTAACATCCAAAATCTCATAGCTTATCAAAGGATCCTTATCCTTTATATGCGTAAGCTTTCTGGATACTATGCAAATAAGCACATTGGATAAAATAAGCCTGATTTGATGGCGTTTATCCGGTGGAAAGCTGTCAATGATTCTTTCCAAAACATAGAGGCTTCCATAGGTTTTAACCGAGGAAATAACAAGTTTTCCGCTTTCGGCAAGTTCCATAGCTCTTTCCATAACCTCAGGCGCGGAAAAATTCTCGAAATAAACCACATCCGCATCTTCTTTTGCGGCTACTTTTAGGCCCTCCTCCAAGCTTGCCACATCCGAGCCTATTTCTCTTTGAGAAATAACCGCAGCCTTATTTTGATGAATATATTCCACGGGCTCTTCCAAGGTTAATATATGAACTTTTCTGTTTTCGTTTATAAGGTCAATTAAAGAAGCAATAACAGTGGATTTACCGCTTCCCGCATTACCGGCAAAAAGCACAAGTCCCGATTTTTGTCGGTAAACATTGATGATTTCCGGCGGAAGCCTAAGCTCTACCGTATTTGGAATCTTTTGGTTGACTATTCTTAAGGATGCGGCCAAGTTGCCCATATGCTTAAATGCGGCGATTCTGCATCTTCCTAAATTTTCAAAATTATAAGAAAATTCAACATTACCGCATTTATCCAGTGTTTCTTTTTGAACCTCATTCATGGCCGATTTAATAATTTGATTGCAGGTATGAACATCCAAAGCCGGATATTTCATATCCTGAAGTTCCCCTTTTATGCGCATTTTCGGTGGGGATGACACGCTCAAATGCACATCCGTTGCACCATTTGCATTTGCAATTTCTATGATATCTTCAATGCTAATCATTTCTTAGTCCTTTTTAATGTTGTCATATTCAAGGTTAATCATTTTCATCATTTCATCGTCACCGTTCATATTATCCGGGTGAAAGATTTTCGTTAAGTCTTTGTAACGCTGACGAATCTTGTCGGGACTGCTAAGTCCTTTAAAGAAAATGCTTTGAATAACTGTGCTGTCGGACGTTGAAAAATAAGAGAACTTGTTTTTAACGCTTTCGAAAGCTGCCCTGTCTTTTTTAAGCTGCTCTTTTTCGTTTGCAAGCTTTCTAAGCTCAACCTTAAGCACGTTAAGCTGTTGATCGAAGGTTTTTCGCTCTCTCAAAAGCTGATTTCTGGAAAGCTGATACATGCTTTCCTTTGCATCCATAACAGACTCAAACTCTTTCTTTTCCCGCTCGAATTCTCGTCTCTCTTCTTCGATTTCCATTCGCATATTTTCAAGATTAATGCTCTCTTTAAAGAAGTGTTGTTTGATGATTTTCATCACTTCTTCGTCCAATACAAAATCTTTTTGTTCGTCCATAAAACCACCCTTTAGTGTTTTTTAAGCGCTGCCTTTACCACATGACTGCTTAAAACAACATTGGTTACTCCGCCCACACCGCCGGGAACCGGAGTAATATTTTTGCAATACGGCAAAACCTCATCATAGGCCACATCACCGCACATTTTACCGTTTTCAAAATTAATGCCCACATCAAATACGGATAAATCCTTGGAATCTTTAACCATATCTTCCGTCAAAAAACCGGCTTTGCCTACGGCACAAAGCACTATATCCGCATCATCTATAAGTTTTTTAATGTCCTTCGTGTGAGAATGGCAAATGCTTACGGTTGCGTTTTTCTTAAGAAGCATAAAGCTTACCGGTTTTCCGATAACCTCGCTTCTGCCTATAACAACCGCATTTGCTCCTGCAATCTCCACTCCGGAATAATCTATCATTTCCATAACGGCTTCGGCCGTACATGGTGCATAACCGCTATCGTCTCCCAAAAACACCTTTGCTTGGTTAACGGGACTCATACAGTCCATATCTTTTTCGGGGTCGATTAAATTGCAAATTGCCTTTTCATCGATTTGCGAAGGCATCGGTCTGAAAACCAATATGCCGTCAATATCTTTATTTTCGTTAATGCCTTTGAATTCTCTTACGAAATCATCCATTGAAATATCTTCGGGATAGGCAAAAACCTTGCATTCAATGCCTGCTTCTTCACAGGTTTTAACCGTTCCTCGCTCGTAAGAAACATCACTTGCGTTTTCTCCTATTCTAACGATTGCAAGTATTGGTTTAACACCGTCAAGTTTCTTTAAATCTTTGGAAATTTGCTCTTTTATTTTGGCAGCAACATCTTTTCCTTTAATAATTTTAGCCATAAATTGCTCCTTAAAACATACTAGAAATATCATACCATTTTTGAGCTTAAAAATCTACCGCTTGCCCATTTCACATTGTTTTAATATTTGTACTAAAGGGGTGCAATTTATTTGAAACTACACGATTGACAAGGGATTTTAAATGGTGTATGATTAGTGTACTACATATAATAGTACACTAAATTCACTAGTAATATGTATAGGTTGCAAAGAAGACTTAACGTCAGTTAAGCCACAGGAGGTTAATATGTTCCAAATAGACACTATGTCGCGAACTCCTGTCTACGAACAAATAATCGAGCAGGTTGAATCGTTTGTCTTAAAAGGAATATTAAAAATAGGCGATCAGGTACCATCGGTGCGTGGTCTTTCAATTGAATTGTCAATCAATCCGAACACAATTCAAAAAGCCTATTCCGAGCTGGACCGACGAGGCATTATTTATTCCGTTCCGGGCCGAGGTTGCTATGTTACGGAAAATGCTCTCGACGTATTGAGTGCCAATAAAGCGGGTAAACTTGGGGAGTTAACCGATTTTATAGGCGAGCTGGCTCTTGCCGGGGTTCCTAAAGAAGATGTTTTAAAATGTGTTGATGAAGCCTATGAT
>CACZQX010000234.1 GCA_902783445.1 uncultured Lachnospiraceae bacterium | reverse complement strand
TTTTGCCACAATGCTCTTTCTGGCAACTGCTTTATTTTTGGTCTCAGAGGGAGACGGCTTCTTAGTTCCGGATCCAATAGCTTCTTCTATATGGCGAATACTTCTCACCATATTCTTAAGTTCGTCCGGTTCAAGGCTCGCCTTATGATCAGGTCCCTCCATGTTTCTATCCAAAGTAAAATGCTTTTCAATAATTGTCGCTCCCATTGCCACAGCTGCAATGGGAACCTCAATCCCTTTTGTGTGATCCGAATATCCAACCTCTAATCCAAATTCATCTTTCAAAGTTTGCATGGCCCTTAGATTTACATCTTCAAAAGGGGTAGGGTACTCTGTATTACAATGAAGCAATTTTATATCTTGACTTCCATTGTCTTTAAGCACCTTAATCGCAGCACGTATTTCATCCAAACAACACATACCGGTACTCATGATTATCGGCTTTTGGGTCTTGGCAAGTGCGACAAGATAGGGATAATTAGTCACCTCTCCGGAAGGAATCTTCCAAAAAGGCATATCGACAGAGTTCAAAAAATCAATACTTTCAAAATCAAATGGCGTAGATAAAAACGAAATGCCGACACTGTCGCAGTACTCCTTAAGTTCAAGGAATTCGTCATATGACAATTCCAGTTTCTTAAGCATATCCTCCTGTGAGCCATCCCCGGTTGTTTCCTTTTGATACTCTGCTTTAGAAGCATTCCGAGATACGAGATTTTTCGCCTTAAAGGTTTGAAACTTAACACAATCAACTCCGGCATCTTTTGCAGCATCAACTAATTTACATGCCAGTTTGAAACTGCCATTATGATTTACGCCCGCTTCTGCAATAATGTATGTCTTACCCATTTTGACTCCATTTATATCTGCTTTGCCGGTACTCCCACAACTTTAGATCCGGAAGGAACATCCTTGTTAACAACCGATCCGGCGCCAACTACACTATCATCGCATATTTCCAATCTTTGAATGATCGTACTTCCGGCCCCAATCATGCACTTTTTGTCCACTCTGACTCCACCGCATAAAACTGCCCCAACGGATATGTGAGAATAGTCTCCGATCACACATTCGTGTTCAATTATTGCTCCTGTATTTATTATGCAATGCCTTCCTATTGTGGAGTCAGCATTAATAATTGTTCCTTTGCCAATAAAAGTACCCGCGCCTATCGAGACAGAATCCGATACGACCGCCGTGGGGTCAATGATCACAGGAAATTCAAATCCTATTTCGGCCGCTTTACTCTCCAGTTCTTCCCTCAACGGATTAATACCGACACTTCCAACCGTGATAAACGCTTTATCAAATCCCTGCTTAAACAACTCCGGCAAGCATTCATCATTTCCAACCACCTCGCTCCCAAATACTTTTGTCCCGGGAGTAATGGTTGGATCAGTTATTACTATCTTATCAAAAGCATTCATTCTTATAGCGGAATCCAGCACAGATTTACAGTGTCCGCCTCCGCCAAGCAGTACCAATTTGCTCAATTTCCGCCCTCCGATTCACTCCCCATACAGCTTGATTCTCATTTTTTCAAGTTCCGGAAGTTGTCCCATATCCATCCAATCGCTTTCGCTAACTGGGAACACCGCTACCTTCTTTCCTTTTTTTCGTTCAAGTTCTATGATATCCGGAAAACCCATGGGGACACCATCTTCAATATCATCTATCACCTCAGGTTCAACTATATATATACCAGTATTGGTAAGAAACGACATCAGTGGTTTTTCTCTCATTTCCTTTATGCTTCCATTTGCTCCTATATCAACGACACCATAAGGAATATTGATGTTTTTGTACGCACACATCATAGTGATAACATTATTGTTTTCCTTGTGGAAATTTATCATGCTTTCATAATTGGCAGTAAGAAGAGCATCGCAATTTGCAAAAAAGAAGGTACTGTCAAACTTTCCTCGAAGCAAGCTCAGACCGCCGCCGGACCCTAAAGGCTTCTCCTCATCATACCAGGTAATGTTGTAATGATTATCATTATCCGCAAAGTAAGCCTTCATAAGGTCTTTTTTATAATTGACAATAATATGAAACTCATCACAGGAATACGATAAGTATTCCCTCATAATATGCTCGATGATAGGAAGATCTCCCACAGGTATAAGAGGCTTAGGAAGCACTTTAGTATACGGATCCAGTCTCGTACCTTTACCGCCTGCGTTTATTACCACAGGAATATTAAGCGGAGACCTGTTTTTTTTTTTTTTCTATCCCAATTCGCCCGCATACAGATCAACCACCACACCACATTCATCCTCTATGGGGATCACAATAAAATTTTTGTGATGATATAGGTGTTTGGCTTCCTCTAAAGAATGAGCAACTTTGGGAGATTTATTGGCCGCATCAAATGCAGTGCCGTTCATTTCTCCGCCGGCAAGCAGATAACGTCTTACATCTCCGTCAGTAACACATCCGACAAGTTTTCCCTGTTCGTCTGTCAGGAATAAAATTCCGCAGGCATTATTATCAATCCTCTGCATTGCTTCAGAGACTGATAAATTTTTGCTTCCTATAAATCTTTCAAGTTCGCGGTTATCCATTAGCCATCTCCTCTAGAAGCCTTTTAACCTGCTCTGCAACATATTTAATTTCATCTTCCGTAATCTGCGTAGAAGATGGAATATTAAGTATTCGATCTGCATAGTAAGGAGCTTTTTCAAGCTTATAAGTAACTTCCCCCTCATAGGGTTTCTGTTCATTAATAAGCCCCCAAATCGCTCTGGTTTCCATGCCCTTATCATGAAGTGCCGTTATGATTTCCCGCATGGAATTTTTTATCTTATCCCGATCTATGCATATCGAATAAAACCACTTGTTCGATTCAGTGCCCGCTCTGAACGGCATAAGTTTTCCGAGTTCGAAGCCTTCAAACAGTTCCATATACTTATCATAATTGGACTGTTTTCTGCGAATAAATTCAGGAAGTTCTTCCATCTGAGCTACACCCAGTGCTGCCTGAATATTGGTCATTCTATAGTTATATCCGACCTCATCATGGATATAGTAATGAGGATCTGTCTTAGCCTGTGTGGACAAAAAACGAATATGGTCAACTTTAGCGGAATTATTAGAGGTTATCGCTCCCCCTCCGCCCGTTGTAATAATCTTATTTCCGTTGAAGCTGTAGCAGCCAAAATCTCCGATAGTACCGGCATATTTACCCTGATATCTTCCTTCGGTATATTTGGTACCCAAGGCTTCGGTAGCATCCTCAATCACTTTAAGCTTGAACTTACCGGCTATATCCATAACCGATTCCATATCAGCCATATTTCCAAAGACGTGTACAACAACAACCGCCTTTACGGTAGAACCGTTGTATTTCAGTTCCTGTCCGGTCCATTCACACTCTTCCTCACAGAAACTCTTTAG
>CACZQX010000233.1 GCA_902783445.1 uncultured Lachnospiraceae bacterium | reverse complement strand
TTGGAAGGAGTTAAAGCTTACGATTCCTGCGGTAATGAAATATCTTCAAATATAAAGGTTACAACAAATCTTGATTTGACAACGGCCGGAGAATATACGGTGGAATACAGCGTAACGGATGCACTTGGAAGAACGGCCAGCCAGTCGGCGACCGTACTCGTGCTTATGCCGAACGATAATAATTTTTTCTTTTCGTTGAATGAAAAAAATAAATAATTTTTAATTAAATGCGAAAAGATTTGGAAAAGAGGATTTATAACAATGCTTGATGGCAAAAAAATGTTATTCAGTGGCATGCAGGCCACAGGAAATATTACACTTGGTAACTATTTGGGAGCCCTTAAAAACTGGGTTAATTTATGTGATGAATACGAATGCTTTTATTGCGTTGTGGATTTACATTCCATAACCGTAAGGCAGAATCCGGCTGAGCTTAGAAAAAGAGCCAGGAATCTTTTAATGCTTTATATTGCTGCAGGTATCGATCCTGAGAAAAACTGCCTTTATTATCAGTCACACGTTTCGGGACATGCGGAACTGGGTTGGATATTAAACTGCTTTACCTATATGGGTGAGCTTAACCGCATGACTCAGTTTAAAGATAAAAGCGCAAAGCATGCAGACAATATAAACGGTGGATTATATACTTATCCGGTACTTATGGCAGCGGATATTTTATTGTTCCAATCTGATGTGGTACCGGTTGGAGCCGATCAGATGCAGCATCTCGAGCTTACAAGAGATATAGCACAGCGTTTTAACAACGTATACGGCGATGTCTTTACGATTCCCGAAGCTTATGTGGGAAAAGCCGGCGCAAGAATCATGAGCCTCCAAGATCCTACGAAGAAAATGTCAAAATCCGACGAGAATCCTAATGCCAGCATTTATATTATGGACGATCGCGATACCATTATTCGTAAATTCAAAAGAGCCGTAACAGACTCGGATACAAGAATCATCTATTCCGAGGATAAACCGGGTATTCGCAATTTGATTGATATTTACTCTGTTGCAAGCGGCAAGACAATTGAAGAAGTCGAAAAAGAATTTGACGGAAAAGGTTATGGCGACTTTAAACTTGCTGTAGGAGAAACCGTAGCAGATGTACTTGAGCCGATTCACAAAAGATTTGATGAATTATCAAAAGATAAGGCTTATGTTGACGGCATAATCAAGGCTAATGCGGAAAAGGCCGGATATATCGCAAACAAAACATTGAGAAAAGTACAAAAGAAAGTCGGTTTCCCGGAGAGAATCCGATAATTACCATAAATCAGAAGATATTTTGATGTTTGTTACAATTATAAAATTGGAAGGTTAGTTATGTCAGAAGACAAAAAGCAATATGATGCGGATAGTATATCCGTTCTTGAAGGACTTGAGGCCGTAAGAAAACGTCCCGGTATGTATATCGGCAGCGTTTCAACTAAGGGCCTCAATCATCTTATTTATGAGATTGTTGATAATGCGGTGGATGAGCACCTTGCGGGACATTGTACGGAGATAACCGTAGAGCTTGGCAAGGACGGCACGGCCACAATTACCGACAACGGTCGAGGTATCCCAACAGGAATAAACAAAAAGACGGGTTTGACCGCGGTAGAAGTTGTATTTACCATACTTCATGCCGGAGGTAAATTCGGTGACGGCGGATACAAGATTTCCGGCGGTTTGCACGGTGTAGGCGCTTCTGTTGTTAATGCCCTTTCCGTTTGGCTTGAAGTAGTTGTAAAAAGAGACGGCTTTATTTACAAGCAGCGCTATGAGCGAGGCAAAACCGTAACTCCTTTGGAAAAAATCGGAGAATGTCGCAAAAACGACACGGGAAGTAAGGTAACATTTCTTCCTGATGACGAGATTTTTGACAAAACTTATTTCAAGGCCGATAGCATTAAGAGTCGCTTACATGAGCTTGCTTACCTTAATCCTTTACTAAAGATAAATTTTGTAAACAATCGTTTTGCGGAAGAAGAGAAGATAACATTCCACGAACCTGATGGATTGATTGCTTACATAAAAGCTCTTAACGACGGCAAGGATATCGTTAACGATGAGGTTATTTATTTTAAGCGAAGCGTGGAAGGAATCGAGCTTGAATGCGCATTCCAGTTTTCCAATGATTTCCAGGAAAACGTGCTGGGCTTTTGTAACAATATTTATACACAGGAAGGCGGCACTCATATTGTAGGCTTTAAAACAAGGTTTACAATGGTCATAAATCAGTACGCCAGAGAACTTGGCATATTAAAAGACAAAGATTCCAATTTTACCGGTACGGACGTGCGTAACGGTATGACTGCGATAATAGCCGTTAAACATCCGGATCCTCGTTTTGAAGGACAAACAAAGACAAAGCTTGATAATCCGGATGCGGGTAAGGTTGTGGCTGAAGTTGCGGGAGAAGAGCTTGAAAGATATTTTGACAGAAATGTGGAAACATTAAAAGAAATTATATCTTGTGCCGAAAGATCCGCAAAAATCAGAAAACAGGAAGAAAAAAGCAAAACAAATCTTCTTTCAAAACCTAAATTTTCCATT
>CACZQX010000232.1 GCA_902783445.1 uncultured Lachnospiraceae bacterium | reverse complement strand
TAGACAAGATAATATGGTGAATATGTATAAAAAATTACACAGTCGTTTTCAACTCTTATTTGGAAAAAGCCTCCTCTGGTTTTGGAACACATTGATTTAGTGACTTCATCAAAGCAAGTCATCTCTTCTTCAGTGGCATTTGATGATACCGAATAACTCTCATTTGATGTATCCTTAATATAAAATTTTAATTCCCACTTTCCTGTGACGCTTGGACTGTTGTAATCAACGACCAATGAACAAACAGCCGGATTTTTGCTTCTCTCGTTTTTATAGACAGTCATCATTTTTTTTGCTATAATTTGATAAGCTTGTTCGTGATGTCCGAAGTCTGAAATCGTATAATCAAACATCCCAAAATAATAATAACGGTATTTTTGATTAACGTAAGAGAAGAGTCCTATTGCTATTACGGCACATAATAATGCAAAAATGCCAAAACTTATTATTTTTTTTCTCTTCATGATATATCAAATTAACTAAGCGAACCACTTATAGCTACTGTGTATGATACAAGTGTAACAAAAGGCTGTGGTTGCACTTGTGCGCCTAAACTATCCCAATGTTGAATGATATACCATTGTTTAAAGCCCGGAAAATATCCGCAAACGAGATTAAGTTGGTGAGGTTGTGTCATATCAAGAGTGTCTAAGCCGAAATGATCGTAAAAAGTAAATCTCAAAGTACCATAATAATTATCCTCTTCAAGTTTCCCGTGTAATACCGTATATCTTAAATCAACAAAATCGCAGATACCTTTATATGTCACTCCAGAAATGGCTTTGCCGATATCGGATATGTTTTCTCTGCTTTTTACTGTTGAAGAATCATTCTGTACAGCAGAAGTTATTTGAGCATTTACGTCCTGGACATTTGAGTTTGCCTTTGCAGCACTTTCGAGCTGATTGTCTGGCGCAATAATAACTGAATCAAAATCAATAGACCAAGACAGCTGATAATCACCATCGCTGATGGTTGCTAGGCAATTGTCATTTGCGGTCTTTGCAAATGCAGAAACAAACATATTGTTCTGTGAAACGAATACATCTTTTGAGGCGTCATACTGCAATGAATTATCAATTTCGACCCAGGTTTCACCTTCTTTATAGTGTACTTGTTCGGGAAAAATAACTGCATAACGTTTCCCGTTTGGATCTATATAATGCTTTGAAAATGCATCACGAAGAGTTGTGTCCTCTTCTAATACAAAATCAAAACCAGACGAATCATCCGGTATTGTTCCTTGTTCTGAAAATGCAAGTGTTGAAGCCGGTGCTACACTTGTCAGCATAGCAAGAATAAGGCATAAAGATAGTAAAACTGAAGTCAGTTTTATAAAATTATTCTTCTTGTTCATGAATGTCATCCTCCAAATTGATCTATTAATCTGCTGCAACAAAAAGCGCATAACTACTGTAAAAGCACAGCTGTTATGCGCACATAGAAAGTAACTTTAAATATCTCCTCCATCTCGGGAAAGAGGACATATTTAAAGCGCATATTTGTCCGTTGTGAACGATTTCAATTGCTCTGTATTTCATAATATACTTCCTCCTTTCCGTTTCTGGATTTATTCTATCATAAAATCTCAAAAAAGTCAATATGGAAATGGGATTTTCACGCGCTTATTTGAGGCATAAAAGGTCTCCTTAATAAGTTGATAACAACAGTGGCAGGTATAAATTCCTCGCCACTGCGTGTCGGGTTATTTCTTTTTAGCGATCGCTTCGATCATCAGCCGAACACCGAGCCGGAATCCGTAGGAGAACGCTTCGATTTCCGTTATGGAATGCATTTCATTAATCGCCGTGTCGTATTTCTCAAGCGTCTCCGATTGCTTTTCGGTCAGCGTTTCACCGAGCTCGTCTTGATTTCTGCCCATCAGCGAGAGAAGGTGCTTATACCGCTTGCTCTCGATCAATACTTTTTCGTGCGGGTCGATATTGCCGTACCAAAGGTTATCAAGTAATGTCATACGTAGATCACCTCCGCCTGAACGATCTCCATCGCGCGGGCACGGATGTTGTTCATCGCACCGACCCACGCCATCTGATCCTGCCGTTTGAGCGCTTCGGTCACGCCCTCGTTCTTCGCC
>CACZQX010000231.1 GCA_902783445.1 uncultured Lachnospiraceae bacterium | reverse complement strand
GTCGCATAAGCGACATTTCGGGATTGTATCACGGTCGTCAAATGCGCGAAAGCAAGCTTTCTGCATTTTCCTCGTCGTGTACACAAACAAGCGCCCAAGTTTTTACTCGGGCGCTTAAGTTTAAAATATTCCTGCTTTATTGAAAGCTTTCGTTGAAGATATAAGTTTGGCCAAAACAATAAACAACACGGCATTTATAGCCGACTCAATCAAAAGCCCCGGAGTGCTTGCAAGTCCCGCAGCCACACTGCCGTAAATAATTGCTCCAAAGACCGTATATCCAAAAGCCGCCCATATATTTGCAACAATTGTTCCCACTACAAGCTTTACGCCAAACTTAGCGCCTTTCTTGGCAATAAGCAGATAGAAAACAACCATGCCGCCCTTAACAATTATTGTCGGTAGGCACCAAAACGGATAGCCCAAAAGAAAATCCGCCAAAGCCGGCGCCAAAGCCCCGGATATAAGGCCCGGTCCCCATCCAAGTAAAAATGCTCCAAGCAAAATCATAGTGCTTCCGAGATTAGCATATCCCAGAGGAATCGGAATCTCTATAACTGCGGTGAAAACCAAGGTCAATGCCATCATAACGGCAGTAAAACAAATAGTCTTCGCCCCAATCGCTTTTTTCTTATTAACTTTCGAATCAACAACATTAGTCATCATTCCCACCACATCCTTTACTAATATAATCAACAAACTAATTCCTATCTTTTTAATAGGTTTTAAAAAGTATAGTACAATTACTCTGTTTTGTAAACAACTTTTTTATTATTTGTATTAAAAAATGTTTCCATGTCTCCAAGCTTCTATTCGTATGTACTTATATTGATAAACAGTCAGACTTCTATTTGGGTGCCGCTATATTGATAAGCAGTCAGACTTCTCGACAATTGAAAATAACATGGCAAAAGCAATCAGGCACAGGAACGAAGTCAGTATCCACTGTATGCGGAAACTTAAATAGAATATGGCTTTGAGCCATCTCAAAGACGTATTCTATTTATAGTTGCAGCTACAGTTAGACTGACGGAGTGGGTGCCGCTTTTGCATGTATTTTCAATTCATGAGAAGTCGTCCCTTACCCAACACATACACACCCAAATAGAAGTCGTCCGTTATTAATACACTAAAGGGCAACGCCAAGAATAGCATTGCCCCATTGCAAACAAAATTAATTATCCTCTTCTTTAACAGTATAAACCGTACGTTTTCTCGCATCCGTATCCTGCTCAAGATATTCATCGTAAGTAGTCATCTTATCAATGAGCTTACCATCAACGATTTCCATAATACGGTTTGCCGTAGTCTGAACAAACTGGTGGTCATGGGATGCAAAAAGGATTACACCCGGGAATTTAATAAGACCGTTGTTCAAAGCTGTGATAGATTCCATATCAAGGTGGTTGGTCGGCTCATCAAGTATAAGCACATTAGAGCCCATTATCATCATCTTTGAAAGAAGACAACGAACTTTTTCACCACCGGAAAGTACTTTAAGCTTCTTAACACCGTCATCGCCGGCAAAAAGCATACGTCCCAAGAAACCACGTACATAAGTAGCATCCTTAACTTCCGAAAACTGTGTAAGCCAGTCAACGATTGCAAGGTCCTGAGTAAATTCATCACCCGGATCCTTAGGGAAATAAGCCTGGGATGTGGTAACGCCCCATTTGTAAGAACCTTCGTCCGGCTCCATCTCACCTGCAAGGATTTTGAAAAGTGTAGTCTTTGCAAGCTCGTTAGAACCAACAAAAGCAACTTTATCTTCACGGTTTAAAATAAATGAAATGTTATCAAGGACTTTAACGCCGTCGATTGTCTTTGAAATTCCGCTTACTTCCAATACTTCATTACCGATTTCACGGTTAGGTCTGAAGTCGATGTAAGGGTACTTTCTTGATGAAGGTTTAATCTCGTCAAGCTCGATTTTTTCAAGAGCACGCTTACGTGACGTAGCCTGCTTTGATTTGGAAGCATTTGCAGAGAAACGCTGGATGAATTCCTGCAATTCTTTAATCTGCTCTTCTTTCTTTTTATTGGCCTCTTTACGCTGTTTTAAAATCAACTGGCTTGATTCGTACCAGAAGTCGTAGTTACCTGCGTAAAGCTGGATTTTAGCATAATCGATATCCGCAATCTGTGTGCAGACTTTATTTAAGAAGTAACGGTCATGGCTGACAACGATTACCGTATTTTCAAAGTTAATAAGGAACTCTTCAAGCCAAGCAATAGCATCCAAGTCCAAGTGGTTGGTAGGCTCATCCAAAAGCAAGATATCAGGATTACCGAAAAGAGCCTGGGCAAGCAAGACTTTGACTTTTAAGTTACCGTCCAAATCCGCCATCTGTGCGTAATGAAGGTCTGTTTCAACGCCGAGACCGTTAAGAAGCATTGCTGCATCACTTTCGGCATTCCAACCGTCCATTGCCGCAAATTCACCTTCAAGTTCGGCAGCCTTAACACCATCTTCGTCGGTAAAATCTTCTTTTGCGTAAATGGCATCCTTTTCTTTCATAATGTCGTAAAGACGACGATTACCCATGATAACCGTATCAAGTACAGGATATTCATCGTATTTGAAGTGGTCCTGTTCAAGGAAAGAAAGACGCTGACCCGGAGTGATTGTAACATCACCTTTTGACGGCTCAAGCTGGCCCGTTAAAATCTTAAGGAATGTAGATTTTCCGGCACCGTTTGCACCGATAAGGCCGTAGCAGTTTCCTTCCGTAAATTTAATATTAACATCTTCAAAAAGCGCGCGCTTTCCGAGACGCAAAGTTACATTGTTAGCACTAATCATTAAAATAACCTCTTTCTAATGTAAAAACATGACTATACATCCAATGTCTTATTTTACATTAAATGATAGTCATGTCAAGTCACGATTTGCTATTAAACCGATTTAATTGCATTTTGCTGATTTGTATTTTAAAACTACTACCAATCCCAATCCTGCCGAAGCGGCAAATACTGTCAACATCACTGCTGTCGACATGCCATAATCTCCCGTACTTGGTGTATTGTTTGTCTGTCCGCTGTCCTGACTTGTATTGTCATCAACAGGCAAAACTTCTTCATACGGCAATGTGTATGCTCTTATGCATAAATCAGGTTTTTCCGTGTATTCAAATCCCGTATCGGTTTTCATTGCTACTTCCAACTCTTCAAAAGCCCCGTTTTTCAGAATCCAAGCAGACTTTTGATCTTTTATTGCATTAAATAAAGGTTGACCATATTCCATCAAAGATTCGTCCGTAGATATACAAGGATTATTTCCCGTTATTGTTAAAACAATAGCGCCCTTTCCTTCAGGAACTTTTTCATCTGACATTGAATCTACAGTCATGTAACCGTTATAAGTAATTGTACCCTGACTTAAAAGTATCCATGTATCGCTATCTGGATTTATAACATCATCCTTAACAGGAGCATAATAAAGATCATAATCGCATCCTTTTGACCATGTGGTTATTGCCAACTCGCTTATTTTTTCATCCGCACCGAAATCATATATGTTCGCGAATGTTGCACTCGTTTCTCCCTCTGCAACATACTTGCTTATAGCTCCGAATTGGTCCGTTAAATAAGCCTTTCTGTCTGTGGTTGGTCTCGCAGCGGCAATCGTATAATTAAATGAAAGCGTATCCCCTTCTTCCATTTTCAAAAGCCACGCATCTTCATAAGAAATCCAAATAAAGCCATCCTGACCAAAGTCTGTGCCATAGCTGTTTTTAATAAGCCAAGCGCCGTCATTTGCAGGCTGATTCAGATTATTGAAATTTGTTTTGGAATAATTGTCATCCCAGCCAATAATAGAAATTGCATGGTTGGCGCCGCTTGAAAGGCCCTCAGGCATATAGTAGGCTCCGGTTTCCTCATTAAAGTAAGGTGCTCTGCCCACATTGCCATCACCATCCGCGTAAGTAGTTGTAAGCTGACCGTATTCGTAAATCAGGCTTTTAACTTCATCCCTTGTCAAATTGTGGGCAAATATAACATCCGTTGCCTCATAAACGTAAGGAGCGGTATTATAATTAACAGGCTCAAGATTTTCACCTTCACCATAAAAATCGTTTATGGGATCGGCAGGATCGGAAGGCTCTCCGAAATACGGAATGTATTTTTCAAGTCTTGCGCCATGAGTCATAATATAACCCGTTGTCATTGCGGCATAGCCGCCGTCAGACCTTCTTCTTAAATTCCAACCTTCTCTCGAATGCCAAAGCACATCTTCAACGGAAAGCTGAATGCTGTTATCCGTTTGACCGCTGTTAATAAAGTAACTTTCAAAACTTGAAATCCCGGACTGTGCCCAACAAGTGCCCCAATACTGGTTTCTGATTTGTGATGTGCCTTCGGGACGAGGATCGTACTTTGCGGGCAAATCCGCTGCTTGCAGCCTATTGTTTGTATTTGGTGTAAAAAGGCTTAAGGCCGCAATTGCTGCCACAAGCCCCACAGCCCTAACTGCTTTATATAAATCTTTTTTCTTTATCATTTTAACTCTCCCTCATGATTGATTTTTTTAACCATACAAATACAATAATCGACACCATTGCTCCTATAAAGTCAGATACAAATTGCGCATAAGCAAGACCAATAATTCCAAATAAATGATTCATCAAAAGCACAATCGGAATAATAAGCATCAAATGCCTAAAAACCGCCATAAATAATGATACTTTACCTCTGTTGGTGGCATTTGCAAAATTAATAAGATGATAACCGATCATCATAAACGGTAGGGCAAAGCTTCTTCCTCTTAAGAAAAACGCGGCAATGGTTACCGTTTCCGCATCATCAATAAAAGCGGCGCTTATAGGCTCGGCAAATATCCAAAATACCGCCACGCAAGCAAGGGAAAAAATGATAATAACCATACGGGAAAGGGATAAGAATTTGCTCATACGCTCATAGTTTTTTGAGCCGTAATTATAAGCAACCAAAGGCACCATGGCCAGGCAGACGCCTATACCGATATTAATGGGCAAACGCTCCATTTTAAGAACTATTCCCATAGCCGCAAGAGCTATATCACCGTAAAACAAAGCCGTTATTTTATTTAATACAATGGTTACAAGGTCGAAAAGGAAAATGCTGATTGCCACGGGAATTCCAACGGAATATAAAGATTTGAGATTGCTTTTCCCAATTCTTTCGACCTTTTTGGGAATTACAAGAACCGTTTTCTCCCTAACTTTCCTGAATACGACAATAAAGTAAATAAAAGAAACCACGTTGGCTATAAGTGTCGCAAGAGCAGCACCCATTACCTCATATCCCTTTGGCAAAATCACAAACATAAAAAGGGGATCGAGAGCAATATTCAAAATACTGCCGAGAGCAATACCGATACCCGCTTCTTTTGAATATCCCGCATTACGAAGAAGCTGTGGCATACTCATGGAAAGAACCGTAGGAATGGCTCCAAGCACCGTGGTAAAAATAATATACTGTTTGCTGTAATCGAGGGTATTGTCGCTGGCGCCCAAAAACTTGAGAATCGGATCCATGAATATAAGAACAACAATAGAAAGAATTGCTGCCACAATAAAAGAAAATGCGACACTGTAAGAGGCTACTTTTCTTGCCTCCTCCACTTTCTTTTCGCCAAGAAGTCGCACCATAAGGCTGCCGCCGCCCACACCGAAAATATTGGCAAAGGACGCAGACAGCAAAAAAAGCGTCAGTGCCAATGACGATGCCGCTATCATATAAGGATTGTTGGTTCTTCCGATGAACCAAGTATCCACAATATTATAAATAACAATGATTAATTGGCTTGCAACCGTAGGAAG